>NZ_JAAHHU010000151.1:0-12974 GCF_010672095.1 Moorena sp. SIO3I6
ATCTGACCATGTCTGTGGTTCTCACCGCATGGCAATCACAGAAAACGGTATTGAGATATTGTACAGTGCCAGCCAAATATCTCCCCCCTCAACCACCGAATCATTAAAATTTATTGAGGATGCTCCCTATTTAGTGTTTGGGTCACTCGAAAAATTGCTCCCAAGCCAAATCCCCTATAACACCGCTTTCTTGGTGGAGGGCGCTCCCGGACTGGGTAAGAGTACCCTAGCCTATCAGTTTTTGCTCTCAGGCTTGCATCGCCAAGAATCAGTGCTATATATTAGTGCCGATATTCCCAGACAACAAGTTTATCAAACCCTCCCAAGTTGGGGATTGCTCCCTGACCCCTACCTGGAAACAGGGCAGTTGGTGATCCTCGATACCTTTAGTCCCATGGTAGAGACATTGCCAACAACCTCTGTACACCTGAATCTGAATGACCCGGAGATGCTTTTGCTCAGGATTGCCCAACAGCTCGAGCAGATGCCTAAACCCTGTAGAGTAATCTTTGACTCCCTCACGCCTCTATTAATCAGCTGCACCCCTAGAGAATTTATTAAGCTGGTCTACCGCAAAAATCGCCAACTCCGTCAGCCTGATGTGGCAGTGTTAGATATTTTTGCTCAGGACGGAATCGAAAAAAGCGATCTCTACAATTTACTGAACCTTTATGATGTCGTAGTAGACCTTTATTCACCTGACTGGGATGAAATGAATCGCGGAGAAGACATTGGCTACAAAAATTGGCTGCGAATTAGTAAAATTCGTGGCGCTAAGGCAGATCAGCGTCCCTACCCTTACAGTATCTCCCCCACTAAGGGGATTGTGATTGATAGCACGGATAGACCTTGTTCACTCCAATCCTGATATTTTATCTCAAGTCACCCGACAGAACAAATTAGATGGCGGATGTAGATTAATGTAGATTGTGGCAGTTGTGGCTAACACCACAACAGAGGGCTAATTCATCCCTAACCTAAGAGGATGAGGGTATTCTTCCTCCTCTCAAACTCTCCCCTTTCGATAAATCCAGTTCATTTGAGTACTTTTCCACTGCCATTCACAACTAGGGTTCTGTCCATTTAAAGCCAGATGGGAGGACAAAGGCATACATGCATAGCTTGGAGGATTCGAGTACATCTACCAAGGGTGTCTATGGTGTGAAGTTAGTTTAACTTAAACTAAGAGACGGGATATCTGGTCATATCTCGGCTGGTCAATTCCTTAATTTATCAAAGCTAACCTGAAGTTTAATACTTGAAGTTGCCGGTGGAAACCTTAAGGCTCAAGGTAACAAACATTCCAGTTTTTCAGTAATTGATCCCAGGAATTGTTTCAGACTTCAGACTTTAGATTTTCCAAATCTCAAGTTCCCCTAATCCTAGATTACCCCAATGGTTCAACAACCCAAGCTTGACTATTCCGTTATCTGGGTCAACCGCATGGCAGATATTCCCCAATCCCCTTGGGATGACCTTGCCCAACCCCTAAAAACCCCTTTTTTGGAGTGGGAGTGGTTGAATAATATTGAAACATCTGGTAGTGCTACTGCTAAAACCGGTTGGTTGCCCAATCACCTAACGGTCTGGCGAGATAGACAGCTGATCGCTGCTGCACCTATGTATGTCAAAGGTCACAGTTACGGAGAGTTTGTCTTTGACCAACAGTGGGCGGATTTGTCCTACCGCTTGGGCATTTCCTACTATCCAAAGTTGTTGGGTATGACACCATTTACCCCAGCGGTAGGCTATCGGTTTTTAATGGCACCAGGAGAAGATGAAGATCAGCTGACACAGATCATGGTAAGTGCTATCGATCATTTTTGCGATCGCAATCATCTGTCTGGTTGTCACTTCCTCTTTGTTGACCCCGATTGGCGACCAGTAATTGAACGCAATGGTTTTAAGGGCTGGCTACATCACAGCTATATTTGGCAAAACCAAGGCTTTAGTAGTTTTGAGGATTACCTAAAGGTCTTTAATGCCAATCAACGCCGCAATATTAAACGAGAACGTAAGGCTGTAGCCAAAGCAGGTCTAACCCTGAAAATCTTAACGGGGAATGACATTGAAAAATCCTTGTTTCCCTTAATCTACAGCTTCTACAGCAGCACCTGCGATAAATTTATGTGGGGTAGCAAATATCTCACGCGCCAGTTTTTTAAGCAATTGTATCCTAAATACAGTCAGCGAGTGGTACTAATTGCTGCTTACCAGGAGGAGGATGACCAAAAACCAGTGGGAATGTCCTTTTGTATAAATAAGGGCAATCATTTGTATGGTCGTTATTGGGGCTGTTTTGAAGAATTTGACTGCCTACATTTTGAAGCCTGTTACTATGCACCGATTGAGTGGGCAATCGGCCAGGGCATCACCATGTTTGACCCTGGTGCTGGTGGGCGTCACAAGAAGCGTCGTGGATTCCCAGCAACTGCTAACTATAGTGTTCATCGATTCTATGATAAACGCTTTGACCGGATTTTTCAAAACTATATCGATGAGGTTAACTTAATGGAACTTGAGGAAATTGAGGCTATTAATCAAGATTTGCCCTTTACCAAACGGGAAATTAATTTTCAGCTTCCGGATTAATTAGGAGATGCACGAGTATTTTGAATAAACGCGCCTTTTGCACAAAGCACAGATCACAGGGTAAACGCATCTTATTTTGAAATGCCTAGTGGATATGAGATTCATAGGATAAGTATTTATGCTTATGAATTTTCAAATATCTTCTGAGTAAGGCTTCTAGAATTTAGATGCGTTTGCCCTGGCACAGATCAGATTTCCCAGATGTGGCTTGACACAAGGTCATGGAGTGTGGTAATATAACGACTTCGTAGCAGACAAATCAGGTATTGCTAAGCCGAACTACAACAATAATGAATGAGTAATTTTCGCCAATGCTCACCCTATGACTTGCTAGCTCTGGCTGTGGATGAAGCGTCGGAGGGAAGACACGCCGCCGCATTGCGTTATATGACCATGGCCGTAGAGCGTTCTAAGCTTCCAGAATACGCTAGTGACGCTCAAACCTTTATTCGGTTGCACAAAGCCACAGGGACTTTAGTACAAAGCTGCCTATCCAGCTCTGACGAAGACAATCCAGCTAGGCTTTTCTTTATCTTAGACAAGGGACGCAATGCGATTCGGATTGGTTACACTACTAACCCCAATGGTAAGATTAGAGGGCTTGAAACTAAGAGTGTAACCACTTTAGAACTAATAAAAATTATCCCAGGAAGTGCTAAGATGGAAACAGAATTTCACAGAAAGTTCCAACATCTTAGGATTTCTGGGGAATGGTTTGATGCGACTCCAGAAGTGATGAGATATATATCATCTCTTTGAGACTATTAACCCCACAGGAGCTTCACATCTTTCCCGATCTGGGAGAGATTGGGCTAGCATAGGAGTAGTTCTTCACCAAGGGTGCTAACACCAAGGGCTCTAAGGCTGTGGTTTTAGCATGCCATTAACTCTGGCATGATTTACCTTCCTTTACTCCTGTTGTTATTTTTCATTGGACCAGCACTAGCTGCCATTCCTGTCCGTCGTTCTGTTACACTTTCGCAACACACGGATCTGATCGCAGGTTGTATTCTCTACGGTATTCTACCACTTTTGCTCACTTTTGGCGGAGTCCAATTGGCACTGTTCTTTGGCTGTGAATCTGTTGGAATGGGAACAATGTCATTTACTTGTCCGCAACAGCCTTGGCTTGGGAATATTATTTCGTTCATGACTTTTGCTTATGGGTTTGCCATCTTTACAATTCCCTCCGCATTTGTGGGTACTGTGGGATTGGTGATTACCTTAGTAAAGCGTTTTAAAAAGTCAGAAGATCAGATTTCAGGGAGCACAAGAAACCGGTTTACGAGGAGCAGACGCCATAAGGTAATTGCAGGGGTTTGTGGAGCCATTGCTCAACGGTTTAGGATTTCAGTTCTGGCTGTACGGATTGTAACGGTCGCCCTTTCGATTGCTATGCCCATTATTTTCCTGCTACTCTATTTCTGGATCTGGTTAGCATTTCCCTTGTCCTCTTCCACGGACAATACTTAATTACAGAATTCAACTACTACGAAGTCATCAACAAAAGATTTAATGGTAATAGGCAAACATCTAAATCATTGCCCATTACCAATTTAACCAATTTATGAGTTTTAAAAAAAACTCGCTGTTCGCTTACCTGATACTTTAGGAAAAACCTTGGTAGAAAAAGTAGGTAACCATCGGCACAACTGTAGCAACAACCAAGATCACTACAACCCAAAGGGTAGCATTGCTCTCTTGAGTTTCTTCTGCACTCTTAAAGTTGCCAGCAATGTTGATTTCTTCTTCAACTACAGGAGGACCGGGATCTGGTTCGCCAGATAAAACAGCTACTATGCGATCGCTTACATCTAAGAAACCCTGATTATACTTGTTACCATCCCGCAGCGGCACCTGTAGGGTTTCAGAAGCCACACTTTCAGCAATGTCATCGGACATAATTTCCTTAACGGCATTGCCAGTAACGATAGCACTGTTATTGGTGACAGTATTCAGCACTATCAAGGTTTGATTAGCTTGGTCTTCTGGAGTATTATACCATTTTTCAAACAACCCTTGGGCAAAAGTTGCTGCTGTTTCACCATAATCTAGGCCATGGACAGTGACCAGTCTAACTTGATTGCCTGTTGCTTTCGCTAAATCCTCTAAGGATTGAGTCAACTTGCCTTCTGTAAAGCGAGACAGAACCTCTGACTTGTCAATTACCCAAGTTGGTTCTCCAGCGCTAACATTAGGCATTTGATAGACATTGATGGCATTGGCTGGTGCTGCAATTATTCCGCTTGCTAACAAGATAGCTAAAAGAGGGATAATTAGGGATTTTATGTATTTGCGTTGGTTGTGTAGTTGGTTGAGGAGCTGTTTCATAAAAAACCTGACAACAAAGCAAAATTGGCTTTTCCCCAAAATACTATAGAACTGCCAATCAACCTAATCTTATTTATGGCCAAGATAATGGTACTTCGTGAAACTGCTAACATGTCACCAGTCAGGTCTAGCCAATGGAACCATGTTAAACTATGACCCGTTACAATACCTTCCGAGTTCAGAAGAATTACCCTCTTCTGATGAAACCCCTGTGGATAATGAACTGCAAGATACCATCCCTCACTTATTGAAATCGATTTTATCGATAATCTGGTCAGAGCGCAGGGATTGGTTTTTTGGTATAGATATGGGATACTATTACCATCCCAAACAGTCAGCGATAGTGCCTGATGGCTTCCTAAGTTTAGGAGTACAGAGATGGAAAACTCGCCCTAAAGGTCGTCAGGGACGTTTAAGTTATGTACTTTGGGAAGAAAATGGTGTTGTCCCAATTCTCGCGATCGAGATTGTCTCTCAAACCTATAACGGCGAGTATGACCAGAAAAAATTAGACTATGCTGACTTAGGGTTATTATATTACGTTATTTATGATAGCGATAACTTTCAACCTCGAAAAGGGGATAGCTTTGAAGTGCATCGCTTGGTAGATGGAGTGTATGTGCGTCAACCAGGTAATCCGGTCTGGATGCCAGAAATTGGTTTGGGCATAGGCACAGCAGAAGGAACCTATCTTGATTGGACAAGGGAGTGGTTGTATTGGTATGACCAAAATTCCAGACGGTATCCCTCCGAAAATGAGAGAACTCAACAGGCTGAGCAACGGGCTAATCAAGCTCAACAAGCTGCTAATCAAGCTCAACAAGAGCTTGAAGCTTTGAAGGCTCGACTGCAACAAATGGGAATCAATCCTGATCAGCTTTTGGATTGATCACCTTTGATACCAAGTTGCGGTCAAAGCAACAACTTTCTCTTCTCCCAATCTCCCCATCTCCCCATCTCCCCATCCAACCAATTTCGGTATCAACTCTGTTTCTCTACCACCTGACCCATATACATCCCCCACAACTGGGCAGCTTGGCTACTACTGCCACTAGTAGGAGAATTATTATCATTACCTAACCAAATCCCTGTAACGATCTGATGCTTGGGAATAAAACCGATAAACCACAAGTCTACATTTTTATCAGTAGTACCGGTTTTTCCCCCTTCTCCTTGACCAATCCGAGCACTGCGACCGGTGCCACTAGTGACTACACCCTGAAGCATTTCTGTCATGGTGTTGGCTACCGCTGGTGAAACCGCTTGCTTGTTGATAGTTGGCTGATCAGCGAAGTTGTAGATTACTCGACAGGTTTGGTAGTCTTGGTTATCGGTGCAATCACTACTGTCGAGAATTCTGACAATACCATGGGGACGATACCACAGACCTTGATTTGCGATCGCACCATAGGCTCCAGTCATTTCTAACAGAGTAACCTCACTTTGACCTAAGGCTAAACCAAACACAGGCTCGAGTTTTGAGCTAATACCCAACCGTTGCGCCAGCCGTACTACTCTATCTAAACCAGCATCTTGAGCTACTCTGATCGCTACTGCATTTTCCGATTGAGCCAGACCAGCATACATATCAATATTAGTAGCATCTCCAGACCGCTCACAACGTCTAATCCGTTTAATCCCAGAGCAGGAGTAGGTTTTGCTTGGTAAAATCCCTTTTTCTAAGGCAGCAGCATAGGCAAAGAGTTTAAAGGTTGAGCCTGGTTGACGCTTGGCTTGGATAACCCGATTAAACTGGCTTTTTTGGTAATCGGCACCTCCAACCATGGCTAGAATCTCGCCATTACTGGTATTGAGGCTTGCGATCGCTCCCTGGGAAAATCCTAAGCGGCTACCAGTATTTTTGACATAGTCCCGTAGAGCTGCTTCAGCTTTGGCCTGAGACTCGGTATCTACAGTAGTTTCTACAATAAAATTACCTTCCTTAGCCAACTCTTTGCCCAGTAACCTCCTCAATTGCTGGAAAACGTAGTTATAGAAATAGGGTGCCTTGGTGCTAGAAAGAATTTGTCGGGCTTTCGGGCTAACTTCAATCCGCGATCGCCTAGCTCGATTAGCTTCTTCTCGACTAATCATTCCCAAAGCGTGCATCCGGTCAATCACCCGATTCCGTAATTGTAATGAGGTATCATAATTCTGGATCGGGTTATAGCTATTGGGTGCTGGCAAACTTGCCACCAGAGTTGCGGCTTCTTGGATATTCAGATTAGCTGCTGATTTGTCGAAATAAAATTGAGCAGCATCTTCAAAACCAAATGCTTCTATACCCAAGTAAACTCGGTTTAAGTAAGCCTTTAAGATCGCGTCCTTACTGTAAACTGTCTCTAACTTCAGGGCAATAATTGCTTCCCGCACTTTCCGGTCTGCGGTATTGGCTCGACCGACATACTCCGGAAATAGGCTTCGTGCTACCTGCTGAGTGATGGTACTAGCACCTTCGCGAATGCCTCCCCCTTGAAGATTCCTGACCACAGCTCGCATAATCCCATAGGGGTCTACTCCAAAGTGCCAGTAAAAGCGGCTGTCTTCTGAAGCAATCACTGCTTTCGGCAAATATGGGGAAAAATCCGATAACCTCCTCAGTTCTCGGTGAGCATCGGTCCTGGGTTGCCGTAGGGGGATTTGGTCACGAGAGTAAACAATCACAGGACCTGTGACTCCCTCGGGCAATGGCCTGACTGATGGTGCTTTCAGGGTTTCAAATCCAATTAGTAATACCACTAAAGCAATTAAGCCACCGATGCCATAGAGAAAGTAACGAATTCCTTGGATATACCAGGGGGGAGGATAGACGTACTGTAGCTCAACTGATGCCGCTAGTTCCGGTGGGCCAATGGTAAGGGTGTCTCCGTGATACAGAACCAAGGAGGAAAGTCGGCGTCTGCCACGATAGATACCATTGGTAGAGTTTTGGTCTTTTATGATAAACCTACGCCCACGCCTACCATACCGTTCTAGGGAGAGATGAACTTGACTGACTACTGGGTTGCGAACGATGATGTCACAGGATTTGGAACTGCGCCCGAGTACGTAACGGTCCCCAACCAGGGGATAGACATCGGATTTGTTGGTATTAGCGTCTTGCACCCAAAGTTCCGGCACTCTAGCATTAGGCTTTAGTGCTACTGCTTGAAGATTGACCTTCGCATGAATGGTCTGTACTACCTGAGTTAGCTGACTAAGTATGGTTTTTGGTGGTTTGGAGGGTGGTTGAGAACTCATGGTTGTCAGCGATAAGCGATTCTTGGGTGCTTATTGAACCATTCTAATCGCTCTAGCAATCAGCTCTTTTTCCCTGTTCCCGATTCCCGATTCCCGATTCCCGATTCCCGATTCAGGGACTAGCGGGAAAACTTCCACCAATAAAGTGAATATCACTAAAGGTTTCGATCCACAAACGAGCGCCACAATCTAGTGGATTATCGGGATTATAGACAATCTTACATGGACCAAGGATTTCCACTTCGTTGCCGTAGAGATTAGTGCCACTTCGTTTTACTGAAATCACTGGCTTGCGGTCTTTGGGGCTTTTCTTGATATTCGAGCCAATGTGATTACGGTTGACATTAATCTTGGCTAATGCGGGAGGACGACTAGTGCGCCATTTCCCTTTTGGTCCACGAGACCCTTTGGTAATTTGTGGCAAATGGTTGAACAGAGGAATAATCCAGAATTTCCCAGTTTTATAGGCACCCCGCACCCGACCCTTCTCTAGGAGTTGGCGCAATCGTCGAGAAGAAATGCCTAATAGAGATGCCGCTTCAGTAGTTCCAACGCACTTGTTCATGGAGTGTTTTTTAACTCTTCCTATAATACTAGTTTAAGAGATAAAAAGAAAATTGGCAACTTCTTTTTTAGGGAATAGGGATGAAAGTAGCTAAAGTGTGGTGAGTGTGGAGAGGGTGGGGGGCAAGTCAAGTGCTGTGGTGTCCACTATTAGCGAATCCGTCAATACCGGAATAGTTAGGAAATCGGGAATCGGTAATTGGGAATGCGATCGCATATAACTGTCCTCGGGAATGCGATCGCAAATAGTTAATCTCAACTTCGGAACAAACGGAAGAGTTTTGCCTAGAGTCAGTCTTGTCTGCGTTAGCTAAGCGGGACGAAGTCCATCGCTTAGCGTGACCAAACGCGATGGACTTCGTCCCGCTTTCAGCGAACGCGTGGCCTTTTGGCCAAGGTCAATCGCGGCTATGGGATTGGCAGGTTAGAAATTTTCAGTGTCGAGTATGGATGGATGGTGTGAGGTGGGGATGCCAACTGAGTGCGTTCGCGTAACGTGACCATTCGCTTAGCGTGGCCTTTTGGTCAAGGTCAATCCCATTCGTTTCTGCAGACACTAAAATTCCCCACGAGCAATTCTTTACAAAACTTTATATTAAATTGTAGAAAAATTGGATTTTCGGAGTGATTAATAAAGTGAGTGTTGTCAAGAAAGCGTAATACTCTTAACCAACTATCCATACTTCATTTTGTAGTATGGATAGTTACTGAGCCAAAACAGTTTCCACAACGTTTTCTATTGTTAACAACTTTTTTTGCAAGACAACTCAAATACTAGCTTTGTAAAAGGAGTATTCTTATGACCCTTTTTGCGACAAAGAAACTTGCGATCAATAGTTTTAGTCCTTTAAAGGGGGGATGGACTAACTTTAATACCTATCCCCGCCAGTTAGGTGATGTGAATGGGGACGGTCGGGATGATATTGTTGGTTTTGGTCATACCTTTGTTTATGTATCCCTAGGTCAAAGCGATGGTACCTTTGCTTCCCCATCAATAGCCCTAGACAGTTTTACAGTCGATCGAGGGAGATGGACTGATTTTGATACCTATCCCCGCCAGTTAGGTGATGTGAATGGGGACGGTCGGGATGATATTGTTGGTTTTGGTCATACCTTTGTTTATGTATCCCTAGGTCAAAGCGATGGTACCTTTGCTTCCCCATCAATAGCCCTAGACAGTTTTACAGTCGATCGAGGGAGATGGACTGATTTTGATACCTATCCCCGCCAGTTAGGTGATGTCAATGGAGACGGTCGGGATGATATTGTTGGTTTTGGTCATACCTTTGTTTTTGTATCCCTGGGTCAAAGCGATGGTACCTTTGCTCCCCCATCAATAGTCATGGAAGATTTTACAGTCGATCGAGGGGGATGGACTAATTTTGATACCTATCCCCGGCAGCTAGGTGATGTCAATGGGGACGGTCAGGCTGATATTGTTGGTTTTGCTAATAATGGTACCTATGTAGCTTTAGCGAACAATCCGGGAGTTGACCCCTTACTCAGTATATTCTAGACTGAGAACTATTAATTTCATAAATTAGTCAATATAAAACAAAGCGATGGTTTTTCCGTGGCATATAGCGTTTATAAATGAGTTGTAAAAAACTATTACCATTTTATCCGTTACTAAAAATCCCTATATAGTTTATTAACTCTCGCCTTTGGCATTTTGTATTTTGGATTTTAGTAATGCATTCTGTTCACAAATCAAATGTAAATGTTATATACCACCCTCTTACTTTCAGTAGTGATACATTCCTTCAAACAGATCTGGCTCTGGTTGAAATTGTAGGGTGCATCTCACTTTTGCTGTTTGACCCGGTGGGTGTAACGGGCATCTTGCTCGTTACAATTTTCGGACGGACTGTCCCAATACTGGCTACCGGTAAAATCAGGGGGAGCCCGTCCCTAAGGCACCCTACGCAACTTTTTTAGAAATATGAGATGCACCCAAATGGTATTTGATTGGAAGTAGGGATGTTGCTAGGTAAAATAGCAATATTCCTTACTACTGACATCAATGGCTCGCTCAAAATACACTCTCGAAGCAGTAGCAGATATTCTTGCAGCCATCAGAGAGTCTAGATTAGACCGTGTTGGATATCATTCAGGGAGTATTTTTGGTGCGACTTATTATACTGGGCAAACTAAATACCTGGAGTTTTTAGAGCAAATATCGAAAAACCTATCAGGGGGATAAGTAATAAAACTGAATTATCCTAGACTGATTATAGTAAATGAGTAGTTTAAATCAGCGATTACCCCTTAAATAGCAAGGGATTCAATAAACTAAAAATATATTTTTATTAAAATTACTCAAAACCTTACTTAGTAAGGGATATGGCGATTATTTTATACTAATTTACTATAGCCACCCTAGGAGAGCCTTGATTCTTGCATTTCCCCTGCAACAAAAAGCCTATTACAAAACCATAAAAAATCAAGTTTTCGCTAAAAATTAAATGATCAAAAAATGCGATTAATCAGGATTTTTTAATTATAAAATTGGTAGTTAATTAATAATGAAAAATATTTTTTAAAAAAAAATAATAAGTAAAATGAACAACATTTTTTCAATTATTTATTGGCAAGATAATAACTGAAAAAATAGGTGTATTAATGGTAACATCCATGATTGGTTTAGTTGCTTTTTCAGCTGACAAAATTGTCGAACATATTAAACTTGCAGCTAATCGAGCTGACCAACAAATTTCAAATTATAATGAGCTGGCAACTGACCTTTCTGATTACATATTTTTTACCGAAGTATTGGTTAAATTCTATAGCCAAGGATGGACTACAAAATCATCACTTAATAAAATCGTACCACGATATAATAATGCAATTATAAAACTGCGCAAACGAGAGTATGTTAATTTAGCTTTAGTTCATAGATTATGGGGCAAAAAATCAGCAAATGAGTTTACAGAAATAATGAGTTTAGTCAAGCGTATCGACGCTTTAGTTCATGAACTTAATACCGAAGCAGGAGCTGTCGATAGTGGAAAAAAAGAAAAAGTAGACCCGGCAGTCGCCAAAGCAATAATAGATAATATTAAACCTTTATTTAAGGCTTTAGAATCAAAAGTACCTTTATTCTTAATAAAGCTTTACTAAGCTATATTTGAATAGGTTAATCGTCTGTTTTTAAGCAAAGCAAAAAACGTCAATACTCGATGGTAGTGGCTGGGGTATCGATTCGTGGGATGCGAAGTTGGAGGAACGTTCCCAAGTCAAATATACTTATTCCTTATTACTGACTACTGACATCAATCGAGATATCGCTCAAAATACACTCCATAACGAGTAAATTATATTCTTGCAGCCATCAAAAAGTATTTATTAGACCATATTGGATATCATGCTGGGTTATTTCTGGCGCAAGTTATTACTCATGGCAAACTGATACCCCAAGTTTCCAGAGTAAATAAAACAGGCTAAGCATCAATCTTCAATTGCTGGAATGCCCAATAATTAAATTGATCATTTTGAATAGTCCCAAAGCGTTGACCCCCTCAGCGACTAGCAGGAGAACTTCCACCAATGAAGTGAATATCACTAAAAGTTTCAATCCACAAACGAGCACCACAATCCAGTGGATTATCTGGATTATAAACAATCTTACAAGGCCCAAGGATTTCCACTTCGTTGCCGTAGAGATTGGTACCACTTCGTTTTACTGAAATCACTGGCTTGCGGTCTTTGGGGCTTTTCTTGATATTCGAGCCAATGTGATTACGGTTGACATTAATCTTGGCTAATGCGGGAGGACGACTAGTGCGCCATTTCCCTTTTGGTCCACGAGACCCTTTGGTAATTTGTGGCAAATGGTTGAACAGAGGAATAATCCAGAATTTCCCAGTTTTATAAGCACCCCGGACGCGACCCTTCTCTAGGAGTTGGCGCAATCGTCGAGAAGAAATTCCTAATAGAGATGCCGCTTCAGTAGTTCCAACGCACTTGTTCATTAGTGGACTTAATTTTTAACTCTTCCTATAATACTATTATAAGGGATAAAGAAAAAATTGGCAACTTTAGGGAGTCGGGAGTCGGGAATCGGGAATCGGGAAGAAACGGAAGAGTTTAGGGTGTGGTAGGGAAATGCGATCGCTTCGCGGCTCCAAAGGAGCATTGTTTGGCCTGTCCTAAGAATCCCTTAAGGTAGCTTGAGTCCACGCAGCGGCTAGCTACCATCACACATAGTCACTTACAAAATTAATTAATTAATGGTTGGGGAAACAGGA
>NZ_JAAHHU010001510.1:0-1203 GCF_010672095.1 Moorena sp. SIO3I6
AACTGCGCCCGAGTACGTAACGGTCCCCAACCAGGGGATAGACATCGGATTTGTTGGTATTAGCGTCTTGCACCCAAAGTTCCGGCACTCTAGCATTAGGCTTTAGTGCTACTGCTTGAAGATTGACTTTAGCATGAATGGTCTGTACTACCTGAGTTAGCTGACTAAGTATGGTTTTTGGGGGTTTGGAGGGTGGTGGAGAACTCATGGTCAGCGATCAGCGATTAGCTTGGGTGCCTATGGAACCATTGTAATAACTCTAGCAATTAGCTTTTGCCCACTGCTCCCGATTCCCGATTCCCGATTCCCGATTCCCGATTCAGCGACTAGCCGGAAAACTCCCACCAACAAAGTGAATATCACTAAAAGTTTCAATCCACAAACGAGCACCACAATCCAGTGGATTATCTGGGTTATAGACAATCTTACATGGACCAAGGATTTCCACTTCGTTGCCGTAGAGATTGGTGCCACTGCGTTTTACTGAAATTACTGGCTTGCGGTCTTGAGGACTTTTCTTGATATTCGAGCCAATGTGATTACGGTTGACATTAATCTTAGCTAATGCCGGTGGACGACTAGTGCGCCATTTCCCCTTCGGTCCACGAGACCCTTTGGTAATTTGTGGCAAATGGTTGAACAGAGGAATAATCCAGAATTTCCCAGTTTTATAGGCACCCCGCACCCGACCCTTCTCTAGGAGTTGGCGCAATCGTCGAGAGGAAATTCCTAATAGAGATGCCGCTTCAGTAGTTCCAACGCACTTGTTCATGAGTGGAGTGTTTTTTAACTCTTCCTATAATACTAGTTTAATAGATAAAAAGAAAATTGGCAACTTTAACGAAAGAAATAGGGAATAGGGATGAAAGTAGCTAAAGTGTGGTAAGTGTGGAGAGGGTGGGGGGCAAGTCAAGTGCTGTGGTTTCCACTATTAGCGACTGCGTCAATACCGGAATAGTTAGAAAATTGGAAACAGAAGAGTTTAGAGTGTGCTAGGGAAATGCGATCGGCGAAGCCGCGCCAAAGGCGATCGCGTACCGTGGCCAGGGACAATCACAAATAACCTAACTTTGAAGGAGAAGAGTCTTGTATGGGGACACAGATAAATGCGATTAGCCCGAAGGGCTACGCTACGCGATCGCTTTTAGCGGAAGCAAGCGAAGCTTCATCCCGTAGTCGCTCCAAAGGAGAGATAGGAATGTA
>NZ_JAAHHU010001511.1:0-1201 GCF_010672095.1 Moorena sp. SIO3I6
AACATATCGATTCTTGCCAGGGGCTTAATGGTGGGTAGACTAATCTTGATCGTCTTGATCGCGTTCCGATAAAAAATCGTCTCTTATCTGATCGATCTTTTCTTTAGAAGTAACTTTGATTGTTAGATACCTCTGAAGTTCTTGTCTAAATGTCCGTTCAAGAAACTCCTTGATTTCCTGCTTGCCCTCCGGACCACTCAAGCGCCTTTTTGAGAATTTTTCAAAAACAGACGTATATGTCAGCCCCATAATCACTACATAGGTAGCAGCTAGTGCTCCTGCTGCTGCCTCTGCTGCCAGAAAACCAGGAGGAAACAAGCCGACCAAAAAGGTCGCTGATATTTCTAAAGCCCCAGTTGCTGCAACAGTAAGTGCTGTTGCGGCTGTTGGACCACTAATCGGCTCTAGAATTTCGATAATATCATCGGAATTATATAATTTCGCTATAGCTTTTAGAAGACCAACTTGAGAGGAAGTCATGGCTATTACCGATGAAAACGGAACAGGAACAAACCCAGCTCCAAAGCAAGTTGCAGCAGCAGCAGCAATGTACTTCCAGGCTACCCTCTTCTTCTCTCCAATACTGACTATTTGGTTGGCAACTATGGCATCTGAATATATAGTTGGTAATAATTCAACCGTTTTACTGACTAGTTCTTCGAGTCCAAAAGCTTGACAAATGGGTTGATTGTACTTCTCTAAAGGTTTAGCGGCTACCTCGAGAATGTCATAAGCCTTATTAAATTCACAATTTATGATCACATCCTTAAGCTTATAAATGTCTTCATAACTCACAATATCGCATTGAGACAAAACTATGATCACAGGAATTGCTAATCGGTTCAGTTCGTTAATGATATCGGCATCGAAGCCCTCAAATCTTTTCGATGCCGCATTGATAACGTACCAAACCAAATGTATTTGTGATTCTAATCCTTCGGATTTTTTGTTCTCTATAAAATTAAATAGATTTACTTTGAACTCTTGTTCTTTATTCGCTTCATAACCGGCTGAATCGTATAAATTAATGGGTTTGCTTGTATCTACAGACCTATGATCTGGAGTATAAAGCTTGAATGATTTACTTACAGGCCATCCTGTATTCGTTTCGGCTTTTTCTACCCCAAATACCTTATTGATAAGAGTACTTTTTCCTGTACCCGTCTTACCAATTATGGCTATATTGGGAGCCCTCATTTCT
>NZ_JAAHHU010001512.1:0-1201 GCF_010672095.1 Moorena sp. SIO3I6
TCTTCCATGCTGACCCCCATCCGGGAAACATATTTTATCTGAGGGATGGTCGTGTCGCTTTATTAGACTGTGGCATGATTGGACGCTTAGACCCCCGCAGCCAACAGATTTTGACGGAGATGCTCCTAGCAATAGTAGATTTAGATGGCAAGCGATGTGCTCAGTTAACCCTACAACTATCTGAAGCCGGTGAGTCGGTCAATTTATCTGGCCTGGAAAATGACTATGACCGTATGCTGCGCAAGTATTACAACCGAAGCCTCTCCAAAATCAATTTTAGTGAAGTGTTTTATGAGATACTGCAAGTCTCGCGCAATAATAAAATCCGCTTACCGGGTAATATGGGTTTATATGCCAAAACCCTAGCTAACTTGGAAGGGGTTACCCGTGGGTTTTATCCTGAAATTAACCTGCTCGACCAAATCAAACCCCTGATTACAGAAGTGTTTCGGCGTCAACTCCTGGGAGATGATCCGTTACAAACCCTTCTGAGAACTATTTTAGATCTCAAAAGCCTGTCATTGCGATCGCCTTCTCAAATCGAATTATTTTTAAACCGCGTCAGTTCCGAAACCCTGAAGTGGAATATTACCATCCCAGAGCTAGACAAACTACGTTTCAGTATCGATGATTCCGCTAATCGACTCTCCTTCAGTATTGTAGTCGGTTCCCTGATTGTGGGTGCAGCAATTGTGGCCTCAGGAAGCCAAACTCCCCAGATTTCTGTAGTTACTAATATCCTGTTTGCTGCAGCTAGTTTTTTGGGATTGTGGCTGATTGTTAGTATCTTGCGTTCGGGACGGTTACGGTAATTTGATCAGGGAGTAGGGAGTGGGGAGTAGGGAGTAGGGAACAGGGAATCGGGAATCGGGAATCGGGAGCATTCAGCCGTCAGCTTAAGCGCTACGCGCACGCTACGCGAACAGCTTGTCGGGTGGGCAAAAACCGTTTGGTTGTTTTGAGTATTAATGATTATTTTACTTTGCCCACCCTACTTTAATTGCTATTTTTTTTGACACACAAGCTTGTCGGGTGGGCAAAAACCGTTTGGTTGTTTTGAGTATTAATGATTATTTTACTTTGCCCACCCTACTTTAATTGCTATTTTTTTGTACACGCAAGCTTGTCGGGTGGGCAACAACAGTTTGGTTGTTTTGAGTATTAATGATTATTTTACTTTGCCCACCCTTATTTAATTGGT
>NZ_JAAHHU010001513.1:0-1198 GCF_010672095.1 Moorena sp. SIO3I6
CAGTGAGCAGGGTATTCTAGTTGTAACAGGCTCTTCTTCGTTAAAATTAGAGGTAATTTCTATGAAATCATTGTTCCGTTGGGGCACAACATTAAGTTTAGTAGCGAGTGCCTTACTAGGCTCAGTGAGTGCGGAAAATTTAGCGGCACTGGCTCTGACCGAAGAGCAGGTAAGAGAAAAGTTGAGACCTGTACCTGTATTTGCAGTTACTGATAATGCCGGTTCGCCACTAGTAGCCTCAATTCCAGATCAGCAAGATCAAAAGAAGACTACCTCAGTGGCAGGTGTGTTTATTAGCCAAGAAGATGCTAAGGCGTTTGTACAGCGTTTAAAGCAGGAGAATCCTGAACTAGGTAACAAGGTAAAAGTAGTGCCTGTATCTTTGGGGGAAGTTCATGAGCAAAATCAAAAGAATCGCACTGTTGCCAATGGTTTAAATTTTGCCTACATACCAAACCAACAGCAGGTAAAGCAGGCACAAGCGATCTGGAACCAAAATGGTCAAGAAAAAAAGCCATTTCAGGGGGTACCGCTGTTTGTTGCCAAAGAAGCTAGCAACAGTGGATACCTAACTATTCAACAAAATGGGGTTTCTTCAATTCCGTTCTTTTTTAACAAAGAGCAATTACAGAATATAGTCAACCGCTATAAGCAGCAAGACCCTAACTCCCAGGTTAAGATAGAGGTAGTGCCTCTAGAGGGGGTTATTCAAACCTTACAGGAGAGCAATGATCAGCAGCTAGAGAAAATCGTACTAGTGCCATCTCAGGAATCCCTGAAATTCTTGCAAAGTCTGTCCCAAAATCAACTCCAACGTCCAAATCAATGATTATGGGTCAGGGGTCGGTGGTCTCGGGAAAAGAACTCTGGCAGTGGCGTCAAGATGCCTGCAAGTCTGCAGCCGAGGCAGGTGTCCCTACAGCTGAAGTGGACTGGTTGCTAAAGGAGGTAGCTGAGCTTGACCCATTAGTGCTACGCTTAGAGTCATGGCAACAGTGTTCCTTATCAGGGAAAGCCGCTGAGAACTCAACTATTCAACTTTCCCAACCTCTACCTCTACTTACCCAACTGTGGCAAAGGCGTATCCATCAGCGATGCCCAGTTCAATACCTAGCTGGGGTTACTCCTTGGCGTCATTTCTCCTTGAGAGTTTCCCCAGCTGTCCTGATTCCCCGCCCAGAAACTGAATCCCTGATTG
>NZ_JAAHHU010001514.1:0-1198 GCF_010672095.1 Moorena sp. SIO3I6
TTGAAGGACTCGAAGCAGTGGTGGTGGTTGGGGGGAGTAATCCTCATTATCAGCAGTTACAGGCAGCAGTGCATGATTCGGGGACAGCAATTACGCTCAAGTATAATGTGACGAATATGCCGGAGTTGATGGCTTGGGCAGATATTGCGATCGCAGCTGGGGGAAGTACTTGTTGGGAGTTAGCCTTTATGGGTTTACCGAGTTTAATTATAATTTTGGCTGACAACCAGAGAGCGATCGCTCAGAAATTGGACGAACGATGTGCTGCTGTGAGTTTAGGATGGCATGACCAAGTTATTCCAGAACAAATAGCAGAATCAGTAGCTCAGATTTTATTATCCAAAAAACTACGTTGGGAAGTCCACCAAACTAGCAAAAGTTTAGTTGATGCAGAGGATCAATTCAAAGTTATAAGAATGCTTTTTTTTTAAAAATAATGCAAGGCTTAACGATTACAATTTTATCGGATAGCAATAGTTGGATTAATAATTATATTCCTGATCTCGTTGAAAAGCTAAAGAAAAAACAACATTTTGTTAAGTGGATTCATCAAGCGAAAGAGATTCCAGAAGGAGACTTCGTTTTTTGTTTAGGATGCGGACAAATTTTGTCATCAGAAGTTTTAAAGAGAAATTCAAAAAATTTGATTGTTCACGAAAGTGCTTTACCTCAAGGAAAGGGTTGGTCGCCTCTCACTTGGCAAATCTTAGAAGGGAATAATGAGATTCCAATTACGTTATTTGAAGCTGAAGAAAGTGTAGATAGCGGTAAAATTTATCTTCAATACGTTTTGAAGTTTAAGGGAAATGAACTTGTTGATGAATTGCGTAAAACTCAAGCCGAAAAATCAATTGAAATGTGCTTAGAGTTTGTCCAGCAATATCCAGCAATTTTAGAGATAGGGAAAGAGCAATCTGGAGACTCAACCTACTATCCTCGTCGAAAGCCAAAGGATAGTCGTTTAGATCCAGAACGAACAATAAAAGAACAGTTTAACCTTTTGCGAGTTGTAGATAACGAACGCTATCCAGCTTTTTTTGAACTCAATGGAGAAGTATATATATTAAAAATAGTAAAAAAACATCATCAGTAAGGAGGTGGATTTGGTTGCTTACTTAGTGGTTGGTCGAACGCCTTGGAGTCAAAAAATATTTAATAATATCATTCAGTATTATTCCGGTGAGTGGTACTTCATTGG
>NZ_JAAHHU010001515.1:0-1197 GCF_010672095.1 Moorena sp. SIO3I6
TCTCCTAGAGAAGGGTCGGGTCCGGGGTGCCTATAAAAGCGGGAAATTCTGGATTATTCCTCTGTTCAACCATTTGCCACAAATTACTAAAGGTAATCGTGGACCAAAGGGGAAATGGCGCACTAGTCGTCCGCCAGCTTTAGCGAAGATTAATGTCAATCGCAATCACATTGGCTCGAATATGAAGAAAAGCCCCAAAGACCGGAAGCCAGTGATTTCAGTAAAACGAAAGGGCACTAATCTCTACGGTAATGAAGTCGAAATCCTTGGTCCGTGTAAGATTGTTTATCAGCCGGATAATCCCCTTGATTGTGGTGCTCGTTTGTGGATCGAAACCTTCAGTGATATTCACTTTATTTCTTGATGCAATAGCGAGTGGGGGAAACCCCCAAGACCGCGCTGCATCGCTGGTGGTAGTTTTCCGGCTACTAGCTAAGTTTGTCAAAGCTTTGCGACTATTCAAAATTATCTATTTCATTATTTGGTGCTGCATCAAGACATTGAAGTATGAAAGCGCGATCGCTAGTAAGCATTCAGCCGTCAGCTGTCAGCCGTCAGCTTATTTTATTCAAAAGCTATAGTAATTAAAAATTAAAAATAAAGTAGCTTGTAGGGTGGGCAAATCGACCGGATTCCAGATTACATGGTCAGCTCAAAGATCAGGATTTGCCCACCAAACCCCGCAGCTTGTAGGGTGGGCAAATCGACCGGATTCCAGATTACATGGTCAGCTCAAAGATCAGGATTTGCCCACCAAACCCCGCAGCTTGTAGCAGCTTGTAGGGTGGGCAAATTGACAGAATTCGAGATATTGTTGTCAGAAGTACAGCATTTGCCCACCCTACCCCACAGCCAATGGGAAGGTGGGCAAATTGACAGAATTCGAGATATTGTTGTCAGAGGATAAGCATTTGCCCACCCTACGCCACAGCCAATGGGAAGGTGGGCAAATGGACCCGATTCCAGATGAAATTGTCAGAGGATAAGCATTTGCCCACCCTACTACCCTTTTCGAGCGGGCAGGATGCCCACTCTACCGATTCCCGATTCCCGATTCCCGATTCCCGATTCCCCATTCCCGATTCCCTATTCCCTATTCCCTATTCCCTATTCCCTAAAACTCCCCACAACTAAAACCACCCTTCTATCTCTTCGTTTGTCAACATTTTCTTCAATTTAAGATATTCCCGTTTTGTG
>NZ_JAAHHU010001516.1:0-1195 GCF_010672095.1 Moorena sp. SIO3I6
ATCAAAAAATGGGACAGGAATGTGAGGATTAAGGTTATCGGCTTGCCAACCCATGAAGATTGGCAGACTTTGTCAACCGTCATTGATGAAATAAATAGCATTACCCAAGATGCAATTCAAATCAATTTTGATGATAATAATCCCAATTTAAAGATTTATTTTGTTCCCGAATACGAGTTTCGTCGCTATGAGCCTAACTATCGACCGGTCAATTTTGGGTTTGTTCGGACTTGGTGGAATAACCAAGTTATTTATAAGTCAAGAATTATGATTTCTACAACTAGTATTACCCAAAAGGCACGGTCTCACCTAATCCGAGAAGAGCTCACCCAATCTATAGGACTGATGAGGGATTCCTATAAATACAGAAATAGTGTATTTTTCCAAGGCTGGACTGATACGACCGAATATGCGGAGATTGATCAAGCTGTCATAGAAATGCTATATAGACCAGAAATTCGTCCCGGAATGACTAAAGCAGAAGTGATCAATGTTCTGAATAGCCTCAGCTTTGAGAGGTAACTCTACTTGTAAGGTGCGTTATTAACGCACCTTACAAGTAGAGTTACTGGGTAAGTCCTGTCCTATAAAGATTCAGATTAAAAGAATTTAGAGGTGGTGTAAGGACCATAGACCCAATTGCCACTGTTCAGCTGTAGCCAATTGCCATTTCTAGCAACCACAGGTTTGAGTACAGATCCACTGGGAACACAGGTAACAGCCTGACCAGTACCAGGACCCGGGAGTGCTTTCAAACACCCACCATTGGGAGTCTTGACTTTGATTCCTGATTCCAAAATCGGACTACCTCCACCACCTTCACTAGTTTGATCAAATAATTTAGAGGTAGTGTAAGGACCATAAACCCAATTGCCACTGCTCAGCTGCAGCCAATTCCCATTTTTAGCAACCACAGGTTTGAGTGCAGATCCACTGCGGACACAAGCAACAACCTGACCAGTGCCAGGACCAGTCAGTGCTTTCAAACACCCACTATTGGGAGTCTTGACTTTGATTCCTGATTCCAAAATCGGACTACCGCCACCCCCTTGATCACTGCCATTAAAGTATCGAGAGGTAGTGTAAGGACCATAAACCCAATTGCCACTGCTCAGCTGCAGCCAATTCCCATTTTTAGCAACCACAGGTTTGAGTACAGCTCCATTGCTAACACAGACGACAGCTGCGGAAGTAT
>NZ_JAAHHU010001517.1:0-1194 GCF_010672095.1 Moorena sp. SIO3I6
TAGGGAGTAGGGAGTAGGGGTAAGAAAATTGACTTTACCTCATAAGTAGGAGAAACGCTCTAGTCAACTTTTAACTTTAGTAACTTATTAATAATTTAAGCGATCGCATCTTATTGAAGGTCAACCTTCAACCGGATAACCTTCAACCGGATAACCTACCCTACGGGAACGCCAAAGGCGAACAACCTTCAACCGGATAACCTACCCTACGGGAACGCCAAAGGCGAACAACCTTCAACCTTCAACCTACCCTACGGGAACGCCAAAGGCGAACAACCTTCAACCTTCAACCCTCCCTCAACCCTCAACCGACCCTACGGGAACGCCAAGGGCGAACAGCCCTCAACCAAATTTCACAATTATAGCTTGCACCAGCTGAACAATTTCAAAGGTCACGAAGACGCTGAGAATAATTGTCACTAATTTATTCAGTATCGGTATGTTGCCATACCCAAACCAAGAGGCAACAAACTTGATTAACACCATACAAATGGCGCTAATGATTAAAAATTGCAGGATTGCCATCGTTTGATTCCCTGATTAACACGAAACAAGTCAGTTATTTAGTGTATTCCCTATTCAATAACGATTCCCCTAATTACAAGGAAAATTTTATAAAAATCTTAAGGAATTAATCAAAATTAACCCTATTGTGATCCGTAGTATATTCCCCTACCATTGGTACCAATAAAGACCAGTCCGAACTCCTGCTTACTCGCCTCCATCACAGTAGGTCTATTGCCAATTGGTCGGGAGCGATCGCCCATCCTTGTCCACGTGCGTCCCATGTCAAGAGACTGGAATATTCCTGGTTCTTGGGCACGGCTTTTGGCTGAGCTTCCTGAAGTCCCTGTAGCTTCCCGATTCCTAACCCCATTCTCGACATTGGGAACATTTCCATCAATATTTCCATAAATATACAGTGCTGGAGTGTCCCTGCCCTGGGGTGCTTTACCAAAAGCAAATAGGTGAGCTCTGGTTACTGAAGGCAGCTTAAAGAATGACTGACCGCCATCGGTAGAGCGATAAAAACCCTTGCGGTCTAGACTCAGCCAAATTTCACCCTTAACCCCTGGCACCGTTTTCAGGGAATGCCAACCTTCATTCCGAAGTGAATCATTCACAATTTGAAAGGATGAGCCGCCGTCATTGGAACGATAGACTTTGCCTTTAGCATAGTAATAAAACCTGTTG
>NZ_JAAHHU010001518.1:0-1194 GCF_010672095.1 Moorena sp. SIO3I6
CAACTATAAAGGCTGCACTCTTCTTGCGGTAACTTCGTTCCCAGTCTCTATTAAACTAAGCCGGGGAGTCGCCTCCACCGACTCGTCTCCAAAACCGTACGTGACAGTTTCCCGTCATACGGCTCCTCGCTACAGGAACCATTGTCATTGGTACCTCTACATTAGAACGGATTATCATCTAGTTCAGAGGAGTCGTTACTTGATTCTTGACACTTGGGTTTGACTTTGGTTCCATGTTTTGCATCGTGGCAATGTAGGTGGAGTAGTTCAAGGTTATTGAGTTGGTCGTTTCCACCTTGTGCGCGTGGTATTATGTGGTGTTTTTCCATTAAGTCATTGTCCCTAAAGGTTAGTCCACAGTGAGTGCATTTCCCTTTTTGTCTTTTGAGAAGTTTTACTTTCTGTTTTGACATTTCCGGGTGCTTACTCATTCTGGTACTCCAGTATATTAAATCCCCGTTGTAGGGGCTACTGTTTCCTTTAACCTTCGTGTGTCTAATGATTTCTGTCTTTGCATGTTTGGGAAGGTGTGTTCCTTCTTTTGTCATGAAAATCCAGTTATCTGTTTTGGGTACATCCCAGGGGTTCTTTGGCTTTTCAGTTTTAGTTCCCCAATACTTTTTGTTCACCCAGGTTTTTGACTTATTGGGGTGTCTCCTGTATCCCCATCTTTGAAGTTTGTTCCAGAGTAGGCTATCTAACCCTGAGTAGGTCTTTTTGCTGACAACGCTTCGGTTGTAATTGCACCAACCTTGTATAATGGGTTTGAGTTTGCTAATTAAAGCAGCCTGAGGTGCGGCTAGGTGACTTTCTATTATCCCGTCTAGCTGCTCCCTATGTTCTTTCACTTTCTTTTTCGATGGTTTAATGAGGGTCTTAAAACCTTGTTTAGCTTGATGTTTTCCCACTGGGTATTGACGGATGTTAAATCCTAAAAAGTCAAATCCTTCTTTGGTGTGGGTCAATCTGGTTTTACTTGGTTTTAATTCCAGTCCTATGTCAGTTAACCATGCTTCTATAACTTCTCTACACTTTTCTACCACTTCTTTGGTTTTGTGTATGATGACGAAATCGTCAGCATATCTTATGAGACTTACGCTTCTTTTTCTGTCTCGCTTTCCTCTTACTTGAGTTTCTTTAAACGAGAGATTTTCTACGTATTTTTCTATAGTCTCTTCCATTCCGTGGAGGGCA
>NZ_JAAHHU010001519.1:0-1193 GCF_010672095.1 Moorena sp. SIO3I6
GAATCACAAAATCACTCAGGAAAACGGAATTTCACTAATACTAAGGGGTATAAATCCTCCAGTTATGGCTGTCTTGGTCATGACTGGGCTAGACAAAAAATTAATTCTAGACCCCTCATATAACCCGACAACAATAGCTGTCAATTGGTCAAAGGCTCAGTTACCCACAACTCACCCATCTACACGCTCTTGGGCTAAGCGATGCTTAGATATACTGGGGGGAATAGTAGGTTTAGCAATTACGGCCATATTATTTATTCCCATTGCGATCGCAATTAAACTCGATAGTCCTGGCCCAATCTTCTTTAGTCAAATTCGCTGTGGTTGGATGGGTAAGAGATTTCGGATCTGGAAATTCCGCTCGATGTATACTGATGCGGAAGCTAAGAAAGATAGCGTTCAAAATCAATCTAAGGATGCCAAGATATTCAAAAATGAAAATGACCCTAGAATCACCAGGGTGGGTCGGTTTTTGAGGAAAACTAGTTTGGATGAACTACCCCAGTTCTGGAATGTCATTAAAGGTGAAATGAGTTTGGTGGGTACTAGACCACCGGTACCTAAGGAATTGGACATCTATGAGGTTCCAGAGTGGCAACGGTTGAATGTTAAACCGGGAATGACTGGAGAGTGGCAGGTGCATGGGCGATCCCAAGTTCGGGATTTTGCAGATATCATTAAACTGGATTTACGCTACCAACGAAACTGGAGCTTAATGTATGACCTTAAGGTCATTATAAAAACCATTTTTATCTTGTTGTCGAAAAATAATGGAGCCGTTTAGTATGAAAAAAAACTCGGTAAAATTCCGGATATAAATTAAATATAATGGTAAATGGATTAGAGTATTCTCTAGGAATAGGTTTTCCAGTAAACAAGCATGAAAGTTGCCCTAGTTCATGATTATCTAACGCAAAAAGGTGGAGCAGAACGGGTATTTGAACTGCTTTGTAAGCGCTTCCCTAGTGCTGATGTATTCACATCCTTGTATGATGCCCAGAACACCATTGACCTAGGTGAGCGCCTAGTGCATACCACCGGACTTCAGAACATTCCAGGGTCAACAAAATACTTCAGACTCTTGGCTCCGTTTTACTATCCAGCTTTTCGAGCCTTGGATTTAGAAAATTACGATTTGATTATCAGTAGTTGTTCAAGCTTCGCAAAGGCGGTCAAGAAAAAATTAGGAGCCA
>NZ_JAAHHU010000152.1:0-12928 GCF_010672095.1 Moorena sp. SIO3I6
ACGAGTAGCGACCGTATATTGGCTCTCAAACTATAGATTTTTCTTGGTTCGGGGCGGTGCGGTGCGCTTGGCTTTCCTCATCGCCATTTACTAATGTAAAGGGTAAAAAAGCGTTTGTCAACCTAAACCCGAAACTTTTTTGGGGATAAATCCTTGAAGCCTAGATATGGCAAGGGTTGTGGAATTTAAAAATTTTTCAATCCGTTTCCCAGGTTCTGATCAGGGGAAGAGGGGGAAGCTCTCAGGTCACAGGGGTGGGTTCTTTAGATTTGGGTCGGGAGTCGGGAGTCGGGAGCGCTGCGACCCGTGACCAATTTAATTAGACGAGTATAAGCGCACGCCCTGGGAGTCGGGAGAATTATTTGGGTAATTCCTGTATATCTTTAGATACATACCTGGTGACGGGCTTGTCTGTCGATCGTGGCTGTAAGTGCGTATTGGGATAACAGCTCCGATGCTCCTGAGTGAAACGGGAAATTAACCTGGATTTACGGTAACTGTCCAGGATTAATCGGTAAGTAGTGGCTGTTCCCATTCAGAGGCAACATTAATGAAGAGCCCTTTGCACTGCCACCATGAAATCCATTGTTGAACAACTTACTAACCTCGCTCTGACAAGGCATGTGCGCCAGAATAAACTATAGGGATGCAGGGTGCTGTTAGGGAAAACATGGGTTTATTATAGGGTTTAACCCATTAGCAACTGGCGTGGTTTCCACGGGGCTTACAAGGTGCGTTTACTATAAAACCCAACACTGAAAGCCCCGCGTCTAAAGACCGGGGATGAAAGTGAGTAGCGAGAAAGCGTCGCAGTCATTGTAATTTCTCAAAAAGACATCTCCATAAAATCGGCTTGAGCCAGACCTTACAAGGGTTTGAGGTTAATTTTTGGAGATGTCTAAAGTACTTGATACATCAAGTAGGAGTAGATAAACTGGAAAAATGAGTACAGGCTGAGAAACCGCAGGCTGAGCCGGGAGAGAGACCCGTAACTTACCGACCTGAAAGTAGTAATGCTCGGAGGGTAGGGAAAGTCCTCCTTAAAAACCCAACTATCGACTAACAATCGGTGTGTAAACCTAGCAGAATCACACTTTAAAAAAAAACATGGTACGGTGGGGCACACCGGAACCGGGTGAAAAGGGAGGAAACAGACTATGCACATGCACTCCTAATAAGTAGCCAAACGCTTAAGGAGAATTGCCCGCTGGGTCTACTATGAACTAAACTGAAGTCTTTGTCTTGACGGGTTTTTGGTTTAGGTATTGCTCAATTTTTGACGGCGTCAAAGATTGAAACGTAGTGGTTTAAGGCAGCTCGTTGATCTAAGAATCCCCGTTCTTTCAAGACGGGGAGTGTCAACAAACACTGGAGGTGTAAGTGAATTTTCAATCAGTAATTGCAACATTGAATCAATTCTGGGCAAAACATGGTTGCTTGATTGCCCAGTCCTACGATACCGAGAAAGGAGCAGGGACCATGAGTCCTCATACATTCTTGAGAGCTATTGGTCCAGAACCCTGGTCAGTTGCTTATGTTGAACCATGCCGAAGACCCACCGATGGACGCTACGGCGAAAACCCGAATCGCTACCAGCACTACTACCAATACCAAGTACTGATCAAGCCGTCACTGAATAATATTCAAGACATTTACCTAGATTCCCTCAAAGCTTTAGGTATTTGCCCTGAAGACCATGACATTCGCTTTGTTGAAGACAATTGGGAATCTCCTACCCTGGGGGCTTGGGGAGTTGGCTGGGAAGTCTGGTTAGATGGCATGGAAATTACCCAATTTACCTACTTCCAACAGTGTGGTGGCATTGATTGTCGTCCTGTACCCATTGAGATCACCTATGGTTTGGAACGATTAGCTATGTATCTCCAGGAAGTAGAGGCCTTTACTAAAATCCAGTGGAATGACCAAATTAGCTATGGAGATGTTCACCTTCAGGGAGAAGTTGAACAATGTACTTATAATTTTGAATCCTCTAACCCAGATTTACTGTTCACGCTATTTGGTCTTTATGAGCAAGAGGCAGAACAACTAAGCACACGAGGACTCGTTATGCCTACACTAGACTACGTTCTGAAGTGTTCTCACACTTTCAACTTACTGGAGGCTAGGGGTGTGATTTCAGTGACTGAGCGCACTCGTTATATCGGTAGAATTCGCAATCTAGCAAGGCGAGTGGCTCAACTCTATTTGGAACAACGGGAGATGTTAGGGTTCCCGCTGAATAAACAGACTATAGCTTGAATCTACTACACAAAGAGCCTGACCCAATCGGTAGCAGCAAGGTATTCCTACCAGTAATCACGACTGAGAGCCTATTCGCCAGGACTTACGCAAAAATGGGCATCAAATATAGGTAGTAGGGTGAGTTATTAAGGCAAGCTAAAGGTAGATTTACTGGGTAAGTTCTGGTTTTCTCGACGCTTGTTAATGGAGGATATTGTCAGTGCTTGGAATTGCTGGATTAATGGGTCGAGCCACTACAATCCCGAGGGAATGTCTAACATGTCTGGCATACCGTTGTAAATCACGGGCAATGGTGACTCTACCAGCAGGTGATGCATGAATAAAACCCATATTCCCCTCAGCAGTACGATAGACTAAGCCAGTGTGGGTGACATCTATACCAGGAATAGTAGTAGCAATGCCAATGATATCCCCTGGTTGCAGTTGATTGTAGGCTTTCCTAATCTGATCATGGGGAATGAAATTAATAGTTGTCTGCTTGAGATTAGCTTCCATGGCTACAATACACTGGTAATTGGCCTCATCCCTGGCCAAAGATGGGTACTTACCCCTGTGTTTACTCATGTAGTTGAGGGTTTTCTGGCGGGATACTCCTCCTAACTTTAGCGCTATGTTTTTAACTGTGCCCCTTCTCTGATTGTCATCAATCCATTGAGAGAAATAGTGTAATCGGCTGCAATAGCCATTTAGATTACCATTCCCATAACGCTGGTCACGAAGGTGATTGACAAAGGTCTGCTGAGAATAATCTTTTAGGGCTATCCCTCGCGCTAGGGCTAGAATTGTTTCGACAAACAGGACGCAGTCAAATTCATTGAGAGTGATAACTAGGGTTTCTTGGCTGGATTGGTCTAATAAGTGAGCTTTGTAGCTTGCGCCCAGAAATTGCTGTGCGATCGCTTGCATGATCTCTGGGAGCGGACGCTCAGACAAGTGGTTTGCGATCGCATACTCCATCACCTGCTCGAAACGCTTTTTCTCGGCTGGGTCACTAATTTCTGGTGGGGGAAATTGGGCTATCATCAGTGACTCAGCCCTATCCTTTAATGATTCGGATATAGTGCTAGTAATTAATTTGCTAGTAATTAATCGTTTATCGCCTAGTTGACCAGATTCGGACTCAACAGTAGCTTGAGATTCTAAACCAGAAGCCACACAACACGTGAGTATATACAAAACCGCAGCTAGCCTCAAGCTTTCTTTCATTATTCAACCTAAAACCTTTAACCCAATCTATTTAAAGCAAAGGCAACAGGCAACAGGCAAGAGTTAATCAACTAGCGCTGCATCAAGACATAGAAGGATTTTGGGTAATGTCAAAAACGCTAATTATTGTTTCTATAGGAATCCTAGATGAATTGTGATAATTTTTGATGCCATATTCCCTACTCCCTACTGCCTGTTCCCTGTTCCCTATTCCCTGTTCCCTTTGCTTAAGAAACAACTCCCCAATCCATATAAGGCAACCTAGCGGTTGTCGCCCGAATCGCTTCTACTTGAGCAACCAGTTGTCCACAAGTATCCCAAGTTCCAGTCAGCAGCATGTTTCTTGGTCCATCCTCCATAAACACAGAAGCCTGCAACTCACCACAATAGACTTGCATCTCTTCCAAATCCAAGGTCATCGGGATTTCAGGATTCTCATGGAGGCTTGTCTGTAATTGCTTCACGGTTTCCGAATCAGCGGTCACACAGGGAAGCCCCATCGCCAAGCAGTTACCAAAAAAGATTTCGGCAAAACTCTCTCCGACAATTCCTTGAATCCCCCATCTCGCGATCGCTTGAGGGGCATGTTCCCGTGAAGACCCACAGCCAAAGTTACCATTTACTACTAAAACCGTTGCACCTTGATACTGGGGTTGGTCAAAGGGATGTTGTCCGTTAGCTTGAGCGCGGTCATCAACAAAAACCTGTTGTCCGAGACCATCAAAGGTCACACAGCGCAAAAATCGAGCTGGGATAATCCGGTCGGTGTCGATATCATTCCCTACTACAGGAATTCCTGTTCCGGTAATCATCTTTACTTCACTACTCATCAGACCTGCTCCTATACCATCAACTCCCGAACATCAGCCACTTCCCCTTTAACCGCTGCGGCTACAACCATTGCTGGACTCATCAACAACGTCCGTCCTGTGGCAGACCCCTGACGACCTTTAAAATTACGGTTAGAAGAGGAAGCGCTAATCTGACTCCCTTGGAGTTTATCAGGATTCATTGCCAAACACATCGAGCATCCCGGCTCTCGCCACTCAAACCCAGCCTCCACAAAGACTTGATCGAGTCCTTCGGCTTCCGCTTCTTGCTTGACCCGTTCCGAACCTGGAACCACAAAGGCTTTGACTCCCTCAGCCACATGATGACCTTGAGCAAATTTAGCGGCTTCTCGCAGGTCAGTCAGTCTACCATTGGTGCAGCTACCGATAAAACACACATCCACCTTTGTGCCTTGAATTTCTGTGCCTGGAGTTAGCTGCATGTACTCATAGGCTTGTTGTGCGATCGCTCTTTCTGTTTCTGGCAAATTCTCCGGTATCGGAATAGTTTCATTAACGGCAATTCCTTGACCCGGTGTAATCCCCCAGGTCACTGTAGGCGCAATGTCCGCCGCCTCAAACCTAACCACATCATCATATACCGCATCTTGATCGGACCGGATACTGTTCCACCAAGCCACCGCCTGATCCCAATCTGCGCCCTTGGGAGCAAAATCTTTGCCCTTAAGATAATCAAACGTTACCTGATCCGGGTTAACGTAGCCGCACCGAGCTCCCCCCTCGATCGACATATTACACACAGTCATCCGTCCTTCCATCGACATCTGATCAAAGGTAGTACCAGCATATTCATAGGCATAGCCAACTCCACCTTTGACCCCCAACGTCCGGATGATGTGTAAGATTACATCTTTCGGGTAAACTCCTGGGCGTAAACTACCATTAACTTCTATTTTGCGAACCTTAAGCTTAGACAAGGCCAAGGTTTGGGAAGCTAAGACATCACGGACTTGAGAAGTCCCAATGCCAAATGCGATCGCACCAAACGCACCATGAGTAGAAGTATGGGAATCTCCACAGGCCACCGTCATGCCTGGCTGAGTCAACCCTTGTTCTGGAGCAATCACATGGACAATGCCCTGATTGCCAGAGCCGATATTATAAAATCGAATCCCAAACTCCTTACTACTGTTTTCCAAAGCTTGCATCATCTCCTCTGCCAAGACATCAGCAAACGGACGAGCTTGGTTTTCCGTCGGAACAATATGGTCTACCGTTGCCACGGTTCGTTCCGGAAACAGCACCTTCAATTCCCGTTCCCGCAGCATCGCAAAGGCTTGGGGACTGGTAACCTCGTGAATTAAGTGTAAACCAATAAATAGTTGAGTCTGACCCGAAGGCAACGTGCCAACACTATGTAAATCCCAAACTTTGTCAAACAGTGTTCTCGCGCTCATTTATAAAAGGCTTCTTACCTGGAATCCAAGACAGGGGTAATCACTTTAATCCCCAGATTTCACATTCTATTCTAAAATATGTCCTGTTCAACACAGGTTTGACACTATTGCTAAAAAAATTAACAGCTTCCCCATAAGTATTCAGCTATCATCTATCAGCTCTCAGTCATTAGCTATCAGCTATCATCAGCTTATGGGCTATTATGGGCAAGCTACGATAACAGCTTTTGAATAAAACCGGTAAATTTGTTTAATCTGTGTTATTGAAAGCTGACTGCTGACTGCTGACCGCTGACTGCTGACTGCTGACTGCTGACCGCTGAATGCTTATGCCTCCCCACCAATGACTAATCATCAAATAAACCTAAGATTGGACCAAGGATAGCTCCGAACACAAATCCACCAGCATGAGCCCAGTAAGCAATTCCTCCCCCCTCCATTCCCACCTGAGCCTGAACCCCCAGACTAGCTATGCCATTAAACGCTTGCTGTAAAAACCAAAACCCTAGATAAAATACAGCTGGTATCCTAGCCACGAAAAATATGAAAAACTGAGGAATCAGGGGCACTAGAGTCATGATTTTAGCATTAGGAAACCTGATAATATAGGCACCCATAACTCCAGCAATTGCTCCACTAGCTCCTAAAGCCGGAATCACAGATAGAGCAGAGAAAAACCATTGGGCTAACGCGGCTAAAGCCCCACAAGTGAGATAAAAAATTAAGAACCTTATCCCCCCAAGTTTTTCTTCAATGTTGTTACCAAAAATCCACAAAAATAACATATTGGAGCCAACATGAAGAAAGCCAGCATGGAGAAATTGGGATGTGATCAGAGTCAATGGTTCTCGCACAGGCTGGCCCACAGGAAAACCCTCGAAGCTAGCGGTTAACTCCCTAGGTACCACAGCATAAAGCCTAAAAAACGTGTCTAGTTCTGGTTTACTTAAGCTCAGTTCATAAATAAAGACTAAAATATTAATAACAATCAGAATGATAGTAATATATGGCGTGATTGTGATTGGGTTTTCGTCTCTTAGGGGTACCATAAGTCGTTTTTATTTTATGAGTTCACCGAAATAGTCACACCAGATTCTAAAGCAAGTTTACAAAATTAACTAATCTTTGAGTTTTTGCTAAGCAGTCAGTTTTCAACCCCCGTCTATTATACACTTTTCTCAAGTTAACTAAAACTTCATTTGTGAACTAGAATAGGTCAGCTGATTGAGGAGTGCTAGATTTTGGCGTTGCTGATCTAAGGAATAATATCAAGTCTAGTTGGGTCAGTTACCAGTTACCAGTTACCAGTTACCCTCAATCATGCCACAATTGAGCAACGCCATATTCTATTTAGCTTTTGGTGAATCTACCACTTCAGCAGATTAAATTGTTCCATATCCACCGTATCCCGATTACGATATATCGACAGCACAATAGCTAAACCCACCGCTGCTTCTGCAGCTGCTACCGTAATTACAAACACGGTAAACACTTGACCCTTAATCCCGGCTGAGTCCATAAAATTAGAAAACCCCATTAAATTAAGGTTGACCGCATTCAGCATTAGCTCAATAGACATCAGCACTCGCACGGCATTGCGGCTAGTTACTAGACCATAAATACCGATGCAGAATAAAGCAGCAGCAAGTAGTAAAAAGTATTGGAGTTGAAGTTCCATAAATTATGATGTTTTATGTAGGGAAGAGTAGTTTTTCAATGGGTAATTAGTGGTTGGTTGTTTACCATTGAGCGTTGACTGTCAACCGTCAACCAAACACTAACAAACACTAAACTGTTGTCTTATTTAGAATCCCCTGGCACAGAAGCAAGTTCCCGAGGACGCTCAGGCAAGGTCAAAGCTGTAGCAATTTCCTGATCTCTAGAAACCAATTCCTCAGGAATATAATCCCGACGAGCTATGATAATTGCCCCTACCATTGCCATTAACAAAAGTACAGAAGCTAGCTCAAACGGCAATAAAAAGTCACTGAAAAAATGCTGACCAATCTCCACAGCAGTATTAGTAACAACCATAGCTGGCTCAGTTTCGACGGACCATGGCGTTACCAAAACCATTGTACTCAGAAGCGCAAACAAACCAATACACACTATAGCAGTGGATCCAGTGCGCACCCAGCGCTTAGTCATTGGTTGAAAATCCTCTCGCTTATTCACCAACATGATGGCAAATAAAATTAGGACATTGACCGCCCCAACATAGATTAATATCTGTGCTGCTGCTACAAAGTCAGCATTTAGCAGAATATACAATCCAGAAATACCGATGAAAACACCAGCCAGTAAAAACGCTGAGTATACAATGTTGGAAAGAAGGACAACCCCTAAAGCCGCCCCAATCATGATCACCGATAGTATGGCAACAGAAATTAACTGAACCCCTTCCGCTAGATTCATGCTTAACTTATCTCCTCGTGATTTATTTTTGCCTAATCGTTGTTAGTGATAAGTCATTGGTCACAGTCAAAAGTCACTAGTTAACCTTCACTAGTTAACAGTTAGTATTAACTATTTGATAGTTAACCTTCACCCTTCAACCTTGAACCTTGGCCAAAAGGCCACGCTACGCGAACAACCTTGAACCTTGAACCTTCAACCTTGGCCAAAAGGCCACGCTACGCGAACAACCTTGAACATTGAACCTTGGCCAAAAGGCCACGCTACGCGAACAACCTTGAACCTTGAAAAGACCAATGACTAACAACTAACTCTTAACGTCTTCTTCCTTTGATTCCATTTGCTCGAGAATTTCCTCTGGGCGCATACCAGCCCGTTTAGAACCTGCTGGCAAATCATGAGGATCCATAACCCCCTTCGGTAGATAAGCCAATTCCCGTAGAGGAGTTACCATCGGGTCTTGGGTAACTTTATAGGGGAGGCGTCCCAGGGCTACATTATCATAGTTCAACTCATGACGGTCGTAGGTAGAAATTTCATACTCTTCCGTCGCTGATAGACAGTTAGTGGGGCAGTATTCAATGCAGTTAGCACAGAAAATACAAACTCCGAAATCTATACTGTAGTGCTTGAGATTTTTTTTCTTAGTAGCTTTATCAAACTCGTAATCTACCACTGGCAAGTTAATCGGACAAACCCGCACACAGACTTCGCAGGAAATACACTTATCAAATTCAAAATGAATCCGACCGCGATAGCGCTCAGAGGGGATTAGTTTTTCGTAAGGGTATTGTACTGTAATGGGACGCCGTTGCATGTGATCAAAAGTCACCGATATCCCTTGACCAATGTAGCGAGCAGCCTGCACAGTTTCTTTAGCGTAGTCGCCAACCTGTTTGAGGAACTTCAGCATAATAATAGTTTAGTGTCTCTCTCTTGTCTTGATTGTATTGCTGAGTATTGTGGTACTGATTTATGAATTCTCAATTATGGACTTTTCACTAATTATATCCTGTCCGTTTTAATACTTATGAGTATGTATTTATCCTGTTTTTTTTACTCAAAAATTATAAATTAAACGGACTTGATATAACTAATAGCTAACCACCAAAGGCAATTGGAAATGCCAATTTAAGAGCAGCAGTTAATAGAAGATTTACCAAAGCTACTGGTAGTAGAAACTTCCAGCCTAAGTTAAGCAATTGGTCAATCCGAACCCGAGGCAGTGTCCAGCGTAACAGAATAGCTGTAAAGATCAGGAAGTAAGCCTTGAGCAGGGTCATGGTAATCCCTAAAGAGGCAGTAATCACCTGCAACCAGGAACTGGTTTCACTCACCCCTAGCCAGCCCGCAAGCTTATCCAGAGGAATGGGGAATTCCCACCCACCCAGATAGAGCACTGCTACTAGCAAGGCTGACAACACGAGATTGACGTAGGAACCGACATAGAACAAACCAAATTTCATCCCGGCGTATTCTGTCTGATACCCAGCTACCAGTTCTTCTTCTGCTTCGGGTAAGTCAAAGGGGAGTCGCTCGCATTCTGCCAAGGCCGAAATCCAAAAAATTAGGAAACCCACTGGTTGACGCCAGACATTCCAACCTAGAATGCCGTATCCCGATTGCTGATCAACGATGTCAATGGTGCTGAGGCTGTTGGACATCATGACAACAGCTAGCACCGCTAATGCTAGAGGAATCTCGTAACTGATAGACTGAGCTGCAGCTCTTAAGCCTCCGAGTAAGGAATACTTATTATTAGAGGCGTAGCCAGACATTAACAGACCAATCGGCTGAATGCTCGACAGGGCAATCCACAGGAATATGCCTGTGCCGACATTGGTAATTACCAAGTTCTGTCCAAACGGTACAATCAGGTAGGAGATAAATACCGGCAGCACAACCAGGATTGGTCCGAGGGTGAATAATAAAGAGTCCGATTTGGCTGGAATAACATCTTCTTTGAAGACGAGTTTGATTCCATCTGCTACAGGCTGGAGTACCCCTAGAGGTCCAGCGTATTCTGGACCAATGCGCTGTTGAGCAGCAGCAGAAATTTTTCGTTCTAACCAAACCACTACCAAAACCCCTACGGTGGCAACGGTAATCATCAGAAATAGGGGTAATGGCATCCAAATGGCTTTGGCTGCACCAGCGGGGATGCCTAGATCACTCAGCGATTGAATAAAACGGCTTTGGAGGTCAATTCCTTGATTCATGTTTTCCGATAAACGTTATGATTGAGACCATCGATACCGCTGGTATCAGTGGCTAGAAGTTTCTTTATTAAGATTTTTTGAGAACTTCAGTGTCTAGTATATACTTGACAGCTTAATTTCTCCCCATCACCCAATCACTCCTTGTCTATCCTAGACCTAAAGCATTGCTAGGATAGCTCTATCGCTATTGTTTTTATATATAGGGTTCATCACCAATTGGATGGGAGTGCGATCGCGCTGTATTGATACCGCTTAGGCCACGCTACGCGAACACATTTCTACTTCACACTTGTAATTCACAAACTTAAAGCTAAACTTTCAAGTAGATCGACCCATCTTTGACCCCAATGAGCCTGTGCATAAATCCTGAGTGTCCTCAGCCTGGTAACCCTGATACGGACCTATTCTGCTCAAGCTGCGGTTCTGAGTTATTGCTGGCGGGACGTTATCGGGTCAGCCGCTTACTCGGAGAAGGTGGCTTTGGACGAATCTATGAGGTGACTCACAAGGGAATTGCCAAGGTTCTCAAAATTTTGATTAACGATGAACCGAAAGCTGTGGAACTTTTTGAGCAAGAAGCCAGAGTTCTGACTCAGCTCAATCACCCAGGTATTCCTAAAGGAGAGGAAAATTTCACCTTCTTTCCCAGAAACCACCAAACCCCCCTATACTGTTTGATCATGGAAAAAATCTCTGGGCTTAATTTAGAGGAGTATCAAAAAAAGCGAGGAAATCGCCCCATTGATGAAAAATTAGCCTTGGATTGGTTATTTCAAATCGTTGATATTCTCCAAGCAGTTCATCAGGAAAACTTTTTCCATCGCGATATCAAACCTTCTAATATTATCCTGCGTCCAGATGGACAACTAGTATTAATTGATTTTGGCACAGTGCGCCAAGTTACCGACACTTATATGTTCAAACAATCTGCTGGGAATGTTACCAGTATGATTTCCCCTGGGTATACTCCCCTAGAACAAATCCATGGTCAAGCGGTACCCCAGTCGGATTTCTACGCTCTAGGACGGACATTTGTTTATTTGCTGACAGGGCAAGAACCCTCAGATTTGTATGATGCTGGCAATGATATCTTGATGTGGCGATCCCATGCACCACAGATTTCTTCGGAGTTAGGGGATTTTCTTGATAGTTTGATGGTGCGAGTTTATCAACGTCCTAAGGATACTCAGGTTCTTTGGGAAAAGTTACAAGCAATCAACTCCGAACTTAATCCTCCACGGCGATCCCAGAAACCAGATGATTCTACTGTTAATAGACCGCAATCAAGTCAAGTGGGGGGGTTTGGCAGTTTAGGAATAGCTGTAGCTGGATTTTTTAACCAATTCCAAAATTCCGACCCCTCAGCAGTCGAGGGAGTCACCCTAAAATCTTTTGACTTCGATGTGGTAACTCTAGATAAATACAGTGAAATTAAAAAGCGCCGCCGTCACCAAGCCCAATATTTCACAGAAGACTTAGGCAATGGTGTAGGGCTAGATATGGTGTACATCCCTGGGGGAAGATTCCTCATGGGTTCACCAGAAACTGAGAAGGGACATAGCGACGATGAAAGTCCACAGCATTGGGTCAGAGTCTCTCCCTTCTTCATGGGAAAGTTTGCGGTTACCCAGGCCCAGTGGCGGGCTGTAGCAACCTTATTCCAAGTCTCCCCTTCCCTAAACCCCCAGCCCTCTAAGTTCAAAGGCGATACTCTGCCAGTGGAAAAGGTATCTTGGTATGAGGCGATGAAATTTTGTGCTATACTATCTAGGCTGACTGGACGAAACTATCGGCTTCCGAGTGAGGCGGAATGGGAATATGCCTGTCGAGCTGGTACCAGTACGCCATTCCACTTCGGTGAAACCATTACTACCAATGTGGCCAATTACGATGGCAACTGTACATACAGCTCTGAGCCAGAAGGGGTATATCGAAAACAAACTACTCGTGTAGGTAGCTTTGGTGTAGCCAATTCCTTTGGTTTGTATGACATGCATGGGAATGTTTGGGAGTGGTGTGCTGACCATTGGTACCCAAACTACCTAAGCGCTCCCGTTGATGGTAGTGCTTGGCTAAGTAGTATCAATGAGTATGATCATCATTCCCGGCTTCTGCGCGGTGGTTCCTGGGATATCATTCCTGGGATATGCCGCTCGGCTTGCCGCTTCAGCTATATCCCGGCAGACAATATCGAAGCCAACATTGGTTTTCGGGTGGTGTGCGATATTAGTATTCCTTAATGGGTTGACCATGATTAATAGCCGTTGAGGGATTGTTGCTGGTCTCCTGTTGCTGGTCTCAATGGGAGCAAGAACTTACGAATGCGATCGCGTAGCGTAGCCCTTCGGGCTAATCGCATCAATAAAACCCATACAATCAACCAATACAAGTCAGCCTTCATCCTGCAAAACCCGATAACCAATATCCCGACGGTAATACATCCCTTCAAAGTGGATACAATCCATAGCGCTATAAGCAACTGATAAAGCTTGCGCTATTGTTTTACCGGTGCCGGTAACCCCCAAAACCCGACCACCACTGGTAACTAGCTCCTTCTGTTTCAGGGTAGTACCAGCAC
>NZ_JAAHHU010001520.1:0-1193 GCF_010672095.1 Moorena sp. SIO3I6
GGAAGCAAATGTTAATTTTCCGTTCTTAGATCCCCATCCAAAGACAAACCAAGTCTTGCGCACTAATGCTAGATTTACGGAAACCTTTGACCAAATTGGTTTGTTTAATTGGGATCAACGTCTTCCTACTTATAAGGAAAATTCCTCTATGGGGGAAAACCCACGAGGACCGGATTATGGTGTTTTTAATTTTGTTGAATTGTTTAGTGATGCGTTGTACAACCGAGGGGTTAGTGAGTTATCACTATCCGAGAAGAAGGCATTTTTTCGACGGTTTGAACATGAGGTAAGTGACCATTTACCGTTGTGGTTACGACTGCCGTTGCCGGATTGAAGTTGCTGATAATTTCGCTAGTTTGCTTAATCAATGCTTTTAAACAGCAGATTTTATCTTCGGCAAACTGCCCTTTGGTGAGTTCAGGGGTAATATTAATGGCAAAATCAACAATATGACTAGGGATTTCTGGGGGTAAATTACCTAAGGATAGCGCTATCAAAAGAAAAGCGATTCGGCTTCGCCGACGCTACGCGAACGCACAAACCCATAACAATAGCGCTAGTAAATTAGATGCGACGCTACGCGATCGCATGATTGGGGCAATGGAAAAAATTGTGATGACGAAGATGACTAGAAATTTGCCATTATCCTAGCTATTAAGGGTTGAGTGTTAACGGTCAACTGTCAATACTCAACCTTTAAGAGGTTGTCTGAGAAGTCTCATTTGCTACATTAAAGCCCCCTAAATCCCCCAATTTTGGGGGACTTTTACCAACAAATTGATTCTTGTTCCCCCCAGAATTGGGGGGCTAGGGGGGCAAAATTCAGTATCAAAAAACTTTTCAGATATCCTCTAACACTCAACCGTCAACTTTCAACTTTCAACTTTTAACTTTCAACTTTCAACTCCCAAAACTCTTCTAAGCGTTTTGAGAGGATCCCTTCTTTTTACCCAGCAGCAAGCTAGCACCGAGGACACTTAACCCTAAAATAGTAGCTGGCTCGGGCACTTTACCCACTTTAGCGTAAGTGACACTACCGTCTCCAGAACCGATGAAGAAATCACCATAGGTAAAGAAGTCGCCTCCTATGCGGTCATTGTCTTCGTCACGGATTTCAAAGGGAAAATCGAAAGTGAACAAACTGGGAACAAAATTCAATCCCAGAAGCTCTCCATCCTGAAAATCAACGTAGG
>NZ_JAAHHU010001521.1:0-1192 GCF_010672095.1 Moorena sp. SIO3I6
TCTCATCTTTGCTTCAGGCATAAATAATTAAATAATTCATCGGTTGTTTTTAACCGACTTATTCAGCAAGCCCTTGTTAGAGTCAACTTCTGCCTTCTGCCCTCAGCATAGCTGCCTTGCGGGTAGCGCTATATATCTGACCGAAATTTTGGGTCTCAAGCCCCGTCCTTCTAGGACGGCTTTTGATTAAAATGTGATATAATAAACATGTAGAAAGCGCACAGGTAGGATTCGTCGGTACTGCCAATTTAAAATAACGAGCGTTTTGCGATACTAGTACACGAGGAGCGCGCATACCTCGCCAAAACGCATGGATCTTAACGGATACCGAAACACCAGTAAATAACCTTTTAAGACTAAACGTACCGTGGGGTTAGAAGTTACCGTAAGAAGAGTGGAGCCTTATTCAATAAGTTTTAACCCTTTTACCCATAGCCGACTAACCATAAAGGCTCCACTCTTCTAAGGTTTCGTCTCCGGCACACGGGAACTGGGGAAACCCAACGCTTAGGGAGATAAGCCCACGCTCGTTTAGTTAAATTAGGCTCAATACTTAGTTTTTAAACGGGTATTTGGTTTAAGTACTGCCTTTGACGGATAACTAATTTAAAGGCGTGTCGTAGAACTAAGAATCCCCGCGCCTTTCGGCAAAGCCGGCGCTACGCGAACAGGCCGGGGAGTGTCAAATCAACCGGTAATGGTGGGCAAAATTCTGTGATCTAGAACTACTCCAGAGCATAATGGTGTTTTTGCCCACCCTACAAGCTCCTATTGATGGGAAGATTCAGCAACCCCATAATTCAACCTTGGCCTTTGGTCACGCTACGCGAACAACCTACTAACCTACCAACCTTCAACCTTCAACCTACCAACCTACCAACCTACCAACCTTCAACCTGCCAACCTTCAACCTTCAACCTTCAACCTTCAACCTCCTAACCTTCAACCAACACGTATCCATAATTCTCCAATCCCATCAATGCCTCTTTAAGCGTATCAAATGCTTTCTCATCAGATATTGACTCCAGTGTTACCGGATCCACTGGGCGCAATCTCTGCCATCGCTCTACTAAAGATGGCATCGACTGAGGGGAATCGAATAGGGGTAATAGACAAGAGGCAACGGCACTGTCTACCAGAGATTGAACTCCACTCACTGGCAGATACCTACTGATTTCAAAAGGCTGTAATT
>NZ_JAAHHU010001522.1:0-1188 GCF_010672095.1 Moorena sp. SIO3I6
GAGAATCTGTTTGCCATCTGGACTAAAAGTGATCGCAGGGACCCTACTAGTATGACCTTCCTGAACGGGTGATAAGGGAGCTAGAAGGTAGACTGAATCAACTTCATGGCTCTTTGACCCCTCTGAAAAAAGGGGAGTTTATTGGATTTAGTTCTCATTAATTGAGTACCTAAAACTGACCAAAACTCCATTGCGACTATCCATAAGAGCTGATTTGTAAAGAAAATCAGCTCTTACTGCTCCCTATTCCCGACTCCCGACTCCCGACTCCCGACTCCCGACTCCCGACTCCCGACTCCCGACTCCCGACTCCCTAAAATGCCAAACACCACCAACCACTCAACAAATTCCCAGCAGTTAACGATTCTGATTATTGACGACCATCCCTTACTTCTTAAAGGAACGATTGACCTTGTCCAAGGTCGCTTTTCTGATGCTGAGATTCACTCCGCTCAAACCGCCGAAGAGGCATTAGAACAAGTCAAAGAACAGAATCCTGATATTTGGCAGTTCCTGTAATTGCTTATGAAGCTTTTTTTAAGCGGGAATTTGCACAACTTTCCTTAGAAAAATATCAGATTAGACTAATGATTTATGATCCAATACAGGAGGTAATTGTGCAATGGACACTATAGAGTATTATCGCCAGATCATTCAGTCGTTGTTGACAGCTTATGCTGAAATACCAATTGTCAATGGAACCATTGATTGCTACAAGGTGTTTGATACGAAACAAGACCATTACCAGGTAATGAATGTGGGATGGGATGGTCATCGGCGCGTCTATGGTTGTGTTTTACATTTGGATATTAAGAAGGGTCAGATTTGGATTGAACAAAATATGACCGAAATGAGAGTAGCTCTGGAACTTGTGGAACGAGGAGTTGCAAAGGAAGATATTGTGCTTGGGTTTCAAGCTCCTGAAATTCACCAATATACCGGCTATGGAGTTGTTTAATTTAATCGCACTTTCGGTTCCACTTTATGATTAAAATGTTTTTAATTTTCCGATTCCCGATTCCCTACTCCCGATTCCCGATTCCCGATTCCCTACTCCCGATTCCCGATTCCCGATTCCCGATTCCCTATTCCCGATTCCCGATTCCCTACTCCCTATTCCCTTAACGGACGAAAACACGTCTGAACTCCAGACACCATAGCTGCCTGAGCTAGTATGCCGTCTTCTGC
>NZ_JAAHHU010001523.1:0-1188 GCF_010672095.1 Moorena sp. SIO3I6
TTTAACGATTTATTCTGATTGTGATACTCCTTCGGCTGTTGAGACGGCTTATGTAGATACTGTATTGGCCCAGGGTGGTTTTAACCATCATGTTGCCAAAGTAGGTAATCCCATTAGTGCTGCTCAAACCGTTACCCCTTGGTTAGACCAACCAGTGCAAATGCCTACCCCAGCAATGTTACTGGCGATTGTTCGGGAGGTCAAACAACAAGGTGCAAGGGTGGTGTTAACGGGACATGATGGGGATACTATTGTTTCCCACGGTAGGGATTATCCTCATGAGTTACTGGCATTAGGGGAATGGGAAAAGGTTCTAAAAATAGTAGAAGGTCGCTATCAAAATAAGTCTGACAGTGCTAAGGACATTGAATCAGATTTGTATAACTATCTTCTGCCTTATGGCACAGAGTTAGTTAAAAAACTTGCTATAAAAAACTATATCAATTTATTTTTTAGGCCAGGTAAGTACTGGAATATATCGCCCAAAAAAACTATTAAAATCGTCTTGCAGAGCATCTATCACAATTTTCGCAGGGTAAACTTGAATAAATTCAATGGCAGTATTAGTAATCAATTCGCTAAGTCTATTAAGTTAGGTAAATTACTCCAAGATGAATTCAATTATCAATTTGGCTACTTACCTACTGAATATTTAAACCATTACCGAGCCATAACTTCCGGTAATATGCAGGAAGGTAGCGAACAAATTGATGGGATTAGTGCAGCAGTTAGCATCGAAGCTCGTCATCCTTTTTTAGATAAAAGAGTGATTGAGTTGTGTTTAGCAGCACCCGCTCATTTGAAATACTGTAATGGTTTTGGGCGCGGTGTAATGCGGCGGGGGATGAAGGATATATTGCCTGAAGAGGTTCGTCGGCGCAAAAGCAAGGTGGATTTTTATGGATTTATTATCAACAGGATGGAAACTGCTGAAAGCAGTGTAATTAAAAATTTATTGTTAGAGCAAAAATCAAATTTATCTCATTACCTAAATACCAATGCGGTACAAGAAGACTATCAAAAGTTTTCAAACTCTGCGGCTAAATGGCAGCAGAGAAGGCGAGAAGCCAGGATGATTAATTGTGCAATTTATTTGTCACTTTGGTTAAAGTTAATCGACTAATTGTAGTTAAATACTTGACCGCTATCGCCTTAACAAATCAAACTACTCACGGAGTAAACCAATGA
>NZ_JAAHHU010001524.1:0-1186 GCF_010672095.1 Moorena sp. SIO3I6
GTCTGCGCCCCCTGCTAATCCTTCTCAATCTACCTCTAAGTATCACGAGTCCTTTCTTAATTTTTTAACGTCATTAAGACAAAATGACCAGTTAAAAAAACAAGTGATGATGGGAGGATTTTCTTTATTATCTCTAGGATTAATTACTCAAGGATATGGATATTTTAGGTATCAAACCTTTCCCTCTAATTTAATTTTTTTGATTGCTGGGTTACCCAGCAGCACCTACCTCAAAACTACTCTAAATGGACACTCTAACTCAGTGCGTTCTATTGCTGTTAGTCCTGATAGTAACTATTTGGTAAGTGGTAGTAATGATCATACTGTAAAAATTTGGAATTTGCCGAAAGGTGAGTTAGTTAGAACCCTGAATGGCCATGATGGCAATGTTTATTCCGTCGCTATTACTCCTGATGGAGAAACTATTGTTAGTGGTGGCGATGACAACACTGTCAAGATTTGGAATTTGAAAACGGGTCAGCTCAAAAAGAACCTTACTGGTCATCAGGGCTTTATTAGTTCTGTTGCTATTAGTTCTGATGGAAAAACCTTAGTCAGTGGCAGTTATGACCACACCATCAAAGTTTGGGATTTACCGACGGGTAAGCTAAAACAAACCCTGACAGGGGAAACAAATTGGGTTAGTTCGGTGGTGATTAGCCCTGATGGCAAAACATTAGTTAGTGGCAATGGTGGCAATACGATCAGAATTTGGGATTTGGATACAGGTGATCTAAAAAAGACCCTGACTGGTCATAGAGATTCCGTTATTTCTCTAATCATTAGTCCTGATGGCAAAACCTTATTTAGTAGTAGTTTAGACCGTAATATTAAAATTTGGGATTTGACAACTGGGGAATTAAAAAATACCTTGACTGGACATATATACTATGTTCATTCTCTGGCGATTAGCCCCGATGGTAAAACCTTGGTTAGTGGTAGTGCTAATAATACCATTAAGGTTTGGAATTTAGAAACAGGGGAGTTAAAAACTACCCTCACTGGTCATAGAAACTGGGTGAGTTCTCTGGCGATTAGTCCCGATGGTAAAACCTTAGTCAGTGGCAGTAGAGATGATAGTATTAAAGTTTGGAATTTGCCTTAATTTATGATAGTAATCTGGTGTTAATTGAAAGTGTTAGGTTATGAGAGCAAGGGAGCAGGGAGCAGGGAGCAGGGAGCAGGG
>NZ_JAAHHU010001525.1:0-1185 GCF_010672095.1 Moorena sp. SIO3I6
ACTCCCTGTTCCCTCATCACAATAAAAAAATTCGGTCAAGTTCTGGTTAATTCCAATCCTTGACCGAATTATTTGTTGTAATAGTCAAAAACCCTAGGGTTCTTGACTATGTCTTCACCAATTCATCGGGAAATTATCCCGATCAACAACATACTAACTTAGGTTTCAGACTTCAGACTTCGTACTTTCTCCTTTTCTCCTAAGTTTTGACCTGTCGCCAGGGATTGGCATCCCTGGCAAGTTGCTATCTTAATCTACCAACAGATGTCGAATCAATATACTGATCACTTCACCAGAATTTCCGATAGGTTGAGGAGTGCTCCACTCATCAACTTGGGCGTAGCCACGGCTATAAAGGCTATAGATTGTGACCCGCACAATTTTGGGAGAACCGATCAATATATGTTTGATTTGCTTCCGTCCTGGCTGGGGTTTGCCAAATGATTCAGGGAGATTAGGATTGTTGGGGTTATACTCGAAATTTTGGAGAAAGTTTTCGATGTCCATAAGTTGTTTTGCTGTTGTTTTTGGGAACATTTATATGTTAAATTAAATTAAAAGTTTTGTCAATACTTTATTATTTTTTGTTTGTTTTTTGCTTAATTTTGGATTAGCGATCGCATTTATATTTAAAAGGTTAATCCTGGGATAGCATTTAATTTCGAGCATGATCGGATAGTATTTACAGTCGTTTTCAGATGAATTGACCTCACTAGCGAGAATTGCAAGCCCCCTAAATCCCCCAATTCTGGGGGACTTTAACTCAATGCATTTTTTTAGGGATTATGAATTAGGAATTAGAACGTTTATCATAATAGTAGTGAGCTACCTAGGATTTTTTCCCGATTCCCTGCTCCCTGCTCCCTGCTCCCTGCTCCCTGCTCCCTGCTCCCTGCTCCCTGCTCCCTGCTCCCTAATCAGAGCATCGCATTTTTTCAGGGATTCTAAATTAGAAATTCTATCGTTTATCATAATAGTAGTGAGCTGCACAGGATTTTTTCCCGATTCCCGATTCCCGATTCCCTACTCCCTACTCCCTACTCCCTACTCCCTGCTCCCTGCTCCCTAAATTGCTATAATTAATAGCATCGAACATAATTACCTATAAATTATGGAACCATTCTCCTTTTTAGCTGGTTTGGAACTATCGAAAATAGCGTCACCTTTGTTAGGTACTGTTGCGGG
>NZ_JAAHHU010001526.1:0-1185 GCF_010672095.1 Moorena sp. SIO3I6
TATTGGCCTTTAGGATCCTCCACCATTCACCATTCGTTTTTATCTGGGTTCAAACTACAAGGAATATTGAATGAAAGTGAAAATCAAGCATAAAATCCAATTTCCACCTACAAATGTTCGAGAGCTTGGCCAAGATCAAGTCTATTTTTACCTTGTTAATGGAGAATCCAGGGAGAAGATTCGTCTACATGACTATGAGCGGATATTCGAAGTTCCTGAATTATACGAGCAGGTTGTATATGAGCGTCTGAAGTGCCAGTCTCCATCAATTGTAGTGGATATCCTGCAGTCTGCCGTCTCTCAAGGGGACCAGAGCCTCAACGAGCTTCGGGTACTTGATCTTGGGGCAGGAAACGGGATAGTTGGTGAAAAGCTCAAACAACACGGAGTCTCACGGCTAATCGGAGTTGATATTATTCCCGAAGCTCAGGCTGCCACTGAGCGAGATCGGCCTGGAATCTACGATGAATTCTATGTGATGGATTTCTGCAATCTCAGTGATAAAGATCGTGATGAACTCAATTCTTGGTCACCTAACTGCTTGGTTTCAGTAGCAGCACTTGGGTTCGGTGACATACCAGCAAAGGCTTTCTTGGAAGCCTTCAATGTAATTAGCGAAAATGCCTGGGTTTCCTTTAATATCAAAGAAACCTTCCTTGATTCAATTGATAATTCTGGATTTTCACAGCTCATTCGGAAACTAATCTTCTCGGAATTTTTGGATCTCTATCATTTTAAAAGGTATCGGCATCGGTTCTCCCTCGAAGGCGAAAAGCTCTATTACTTTGCGCTAGGGGGCAAAAAAAATTCTGATGTTCCGCTCTCCTTAATAGACTCACTTGATTTGTGATCCTGACAGGGAAACCTATCTAAAATTCGGCGTTGCTGAATCAAGTAATGAATAGGAGTAGAGTGGGCATCCTGCCCGCCCGAAAATAAGCATGAAACTGGCAAGATGCCAGTTCCACCAAGATGCCCATTCCACCAAGATGCCCATTCTACAGGTGCGACCCGTGGCGAATTTAATTACGGGTCAAGCGCACCTAAAAACTCTTAAAATCATTCCATTATTAAGCAACACCTAAAATTCGGCTAACCGGGAAGCTAATATGCAGACAACTCGGTTATTGCCCACTAAGTCTGATTGGGGGATTACAACCAAAGTAATCCTCCACAATCTGTAGT
>NZ_JAAHHU010001527.1:0-1185 GCF_010672095.1 Moorena sp. SIO3I6
AAGTGCGATCGCGTCAAGGTCTAGCTTACTCGGTCTACGGGGTTTGGAGTGTTCGCTATGACTATCCGGGTTTGTTTATTGCTGGGGGACAAACTCGCTCTGAAACCACGGTACCCTTTATTAAATCCGTTCTAGATGAAATCCAGAAACTTCGCACTAGTCCGATTAGCTCAGAAGAATTGGCTAAGGCAAAAGAAAGTGTTCTCAACTCCTTTGTGTTCAACTTCCAGAAGCCAGAGCAAACCCTATCTCGGCTGATGCGCTATGAATACTATGGCTACCCAGAGGATTTCATCTTCCGTTATCAAAAGGCAGTCACAGCTACTACCATTGAGGATGTACAGCGGGTTGCCGAACAGTATCTCAAACCTGAGCAGATTGTTACGGTAGTTGTGGGCAATGCTTCCCAAATCAAACCAGCCCTGACTAGCCTTTCCCAGGACATCACCGTCTTAGATATTACGATTCCAGAACCACAAAACAGCTAGTAGATTAATGGCAAATTGTTAATGGTTAATGGTTAATAAAGAAAAAATCGATTCACCATTTGCCACATACAATTTGCCCTTTGCTATTCTCAATGCGTATTCTATTCCTACATCCCAATTTCCCTGCCCAGTTTCGCCACATAGCAACTGCTTTAGCTAAAGATAACCGCAACCAGGTTGTGTTTGGTACCAGGCGCAAGGAAGGGCAACTCCCTGGAGTGCTCAAAGCTCTTTACAATCCCTCTAGGGAAGCACGTCCAGAAACTCACCACTATGTTAGACCCTTAGAAAATGCCGTACTTCAGGGTCAAGGCGTATATCGCTTAGCCAATCAGCTCAAGGCTAAGGGATTTGTTCCTGATGTGGTCTATGGTCATTCGGGTTGGGGACCAACGTTATTTATCAAAGACGCTTTCCCCCAAGCCAGATTACTGTGCTACTTCGAGTGGTTTTATCATGCCCATGGCACAGATGCTGATTTTGATCCATCCGAGCCCCTAAACGCTGACGATGAAGCCCGGATTCGGATGAAAAATGCCCCGATTCTGTTAGACCTAGCCAGTTGCGATCGCGGATTGTCTCCCACCTACTGGCAGCGCCAGCAATTTCCAGCGGACTTCCACAGCAGAATTACCGTGCGTCATGATGGGGTGGATACCGAATTCTTTAAACCCAACCCAGGGGCAAAGTTAGTACT
>NZ_JAAHHU010001528.1:0-1183 GCF_010672095.1 Moorena sp. SIO3I6
CAGGGCTATTTCATTCTAAATATAAACAAGATATGGTATAATTGAGCGCAAATTTAGTCTAATCCATCTACTCTTGTGTCTCAAATCGCAATTATAGAAGCCTTTGCAGAGCTCGAAGACCCTCGTCGTCGTGCCGGACAGCGTCATGCCCTGCCACTGTGCCTAGCACTATTTACCGTGGGCTACGCCGCTGGGAATCAAGGATTTTTAGCAATTGGAGATTGGATTTCAAGTTACCGCGAGCAGTTGATTGATCTTTTCAAACCTCCGAAAAACAGGCTACCCTCTTACAGTACTGTCCGTCGTGCTTTACTACATATAAATTATGAGCAGTATTCCCTGTGCCTGGCTAAGTTCTTTAATGTACAACCAGTTCCTGGAGAAACCATTAGTAAGATCTGAAAAGTCCTCAAATGTTCCTATCAAATAGAAAATGATAATCTTAATTCAGCTTCTCACCCAGCCATAATGTTGGTTAGTGCTTACATTGTGGAACGGGGCTTGATTTTAGAACCGTTTGAAGTTGATGCCAAAACCAACGAAATTAAAGCTCTACCAGAATTGATTCAGAAACTTGCTCTCAAGGGAGTTGTTTTTGCTTTTGATGCTATTAATACCCAAAAAAAACTTGTGAGTTAATTATCAAAAGTGGTAATGATTATATTGCTGCCTTAAAAGGTAACCAGCCCAGTCTCTTTAAGGAGGTTAAAACTAATTTTACACCGGAAGTTACTTATCTACAAATTAATAAAGGACATGGTCGAATCGAAAAGCGTCATGTAAGTATTTGTAAAAATCTTGATTCTATCCGTCCTTGGCCCGGACTTACTACTTTGATTCAGGTTAAATCAGAACGTCAAGTATTTACCCATCATGTCATTGAAGTTACTACTGAAACTCGTTATTATATTTCTTCATTGAGTTTAACAGCCCAAGAATTTGCTGAACGTATCCGTGGATATTGGGGTGTTGAGAATAAAGTCCACTATGTTAGAGATGTTACTCAAGGTGAAGATAAATCCAGAATTCGCACTAACCCTCTGCCTAAAATTTTCACCATAGCTCGTAATTTTACACTCAATTTATACCGTGACCAAATGTTTAAAAATATGGCACAAGCTCAACGACTTTGTTCTTTTGGTCTAGACACGCTTAAGCAACTTTTTAGAATGAAATAGCCCTG
>NZ_JAAHHU010001529.1:0-1183 GCF_010672095.1 Moorena sp. SIO3I6
GGTAAAAGATATTTACGGTAGCAGGTTACCGTCATCAACATCATCTCTTTCTGTTCGGGAGTAGTAACTAAACGCCACACATCTGTACGAATCAGAGGTTGAGGTTGAGATTTTTTAGTTTTTCTTTTGCTTTTTTTACCCATGGTCTAGTCACAGCCCACTCTATAGGCTATTAAATTATAAGTAGTCGGACAAAAGTTTTGGGTGCTGTATAAAGTTTTGTAAATATAGGTAAAACCTTTTGGGGTAAAGGTTATAAGCATTTTACAGTTTTTGATACAGTACCGTTTATTTATGTCCGACTACTTATTAACACAAATATGATTAATCTAGAATTGCCAAAAGAATAAGAAAAGGTAGTGTTTTTGGTTGGTCTCGCTAACCCCACCTAAATCGAAGATTATATAGCAGAGAAAGAGTTGGTTAGGACAAAAGTCGCAAAGCATTATCGATAGCATTCTGTAAACCATCAAATTGATCAAGAGTTTTTCTCAAATGGTGTTTAAGTCTTGCCCAAAATTTCTCAATTTTATTAAGATCAGGTGAATAAGGGGGCAAAAATACCAGTTCACATCCTGCCATTTCAATTAATTGTTTTATCTGAGCCGATTTGTGAAAACTAGCCTGATCCATAATCACTATTTGTCCAGGTAATAACTCGGGTACTAGAAAAAATTCTACCCACATCTTAATCAGTTCAGTGTTGCAGTATCCTGTAAAAGTTATCGGGGCAATAATTTGACGACAACATGAAGCAGCTATCAGGCTTATGCGTTCTGTTTTATGTCCCAATTTTAGATCGTAGTATCGTTGAGATTTATCACACCAACCGTAGGGATAATCTTCTGTATCATCGACTCCTGCTTCATCGACATAAACGAATCTCTGGTAAGCATATTGACTGATATAGTTAAGAAACTCGGCTCGTTGTTCTTCATTTCTTTCTCTGTACCCGTAAGTTTTTTTTTCTGGTAAAACCAATGCGTTTTAAAGCTTTACCTATAGTAATGCGACTAATTTTTTCTGGCCATTTTTCGGCCATCTGTTGTTGAGTTTTGCCACCATTTATGCACGCAAATTGGCGAAATTCCTCTAAGTTTTGAATTTTTGGGGCAGGTCCTCTACTATAGTTTCGCTTTGCTTTAAAGCTTCCCGTTTCAGCTCTGGCTTTTAGCCACAAGTC
>NZ_JAAHHU010000153.1:0-12544 GCF_010672095.1 Moorena sp. SIO3I6
ACCACTGAGTTATTTGGAAGTAAGGGCAAGTCGTGGATATTGTCGAACTTATTGCAAAAGGTGGGATCGCCATGTGGCCTCTGTTGGCTCTATCGATCCTGACTATGGGTACAATCTTTGAACGGATCTGGTTTTGGGCAACTATAGCGTTGAGGGAAGGCATAATTGTTAATCGTGTTCTAGAGGCAGCAGCTGGTAGCTGGCATGTTGCTAGACAGATTGCCCTAGAGTCACGCCGACAACCCATCGGTAGATATTTGTATGCTCCTTTACGACTGAATAATCCTGACCCAGAAGTATTCCGACTGGCTCTAGAGTCGGCTGCGGATGATGAATTAGCTGCTATGCGACGGGGAGACAAACTCCTGGAAGCTGTGATTGCTCTAGCACCACTGTTGGGATTACTTGGTACAGTGTTGGGCTTGATTAATTCATTGGGTTCCATTCGCATTAGTGACCTTGGCACAGCTTCCACCGATGGGGTGACTCAGGGGATTGGAGAATCTCTGATTAGCACAGCTACCGGTTTGATTGTGGCGATTATCAGTCTGGCTTTCTATCGACTATTTCAGGCTTTTTGGTTTAACCAAGTTAAAGTGTTCCGCAAAGCTGGAAGCGAGTTGGAATTGCTTTATCGACAAGATTGGTTACAACAAGAAGAAAGCTCTTAGTCACAGGAAAAATTTATGACGAAAAAAAAGGATTCAGCTCCTTCCCCCATGGCAGTCCGTCCTCTAAGACTGCGAATGGATAGCTCGCCGGAAGAGGTTCGGGTTGAGATTGTTCCCCTGATTGATGTGATTTTTTGTATTCTGACCTTTTTCATTTTGGCAGCTGTTACTTTATCTCGCCAGCAAGCCCTGAGCGTGGATTTGCCTAAGGCAAGTACTGCTAAGCCTCAAGGACGGGAAATCTTAATGGTTAGCCTTAATGAATTTGGTCAACTCTACGTTGAACAGGAGCCAGTGGTAACCCAAGAGCAGTTCAAAAAGAAACTGCAGGCATATCGTCAAACCAATCCTTATGGGTTGATGGCTCTTTATGCTGCCAAGGAGGCTAGTTACAACGAGGTCGTTCAGGTATTGGATGTGCTACGACAAGTGGGAGGCGATCGCGTAGCCCTAGCTACTCTACCGGGATCCTCAGGTCAATCCATTGACTTTATTCCTTCCCTGCCATCGGGAACAGGTGTCCCTAAGTTTAACTCCCCTGGAAACAACTCCTCTGATGCTCTTAATGACATATTAAAGTTCTTGCCTGGAAATAAATAAGGTTGTTGGTAAGTGTGGGGAGATGGGGAGATGGGGAGATGGGGAGATGGGGAGATGGGGAGAGTGGGGAAATGGGGAGATGGGGAGATGGGGAGATGGGGAGAGTGGGGAGATGGGGAGAATTTTCGGCTTAGGTGCGCTTGAGTTGATTCCAGCCGACTAATTTTTCGGATTTTAATGACTAAATTTGCTGATTTTTAAGGAAATTTTGGTTTATCCCCCTATCTCCCTATCTCCCTATCCCCCTATCTCCCCACACTCCCCTATCTTCCTAAACTCCCCACACTCTTGCTGTTCTAGATTCTTAAGCTGGAACCTCGATTTTTTGGCTTCCAGCAAGACCAAAGGCTTTATGAATAGCTTGCAATGCTCGCACTCCTTGGTCTTGGGCAACAACGCAGCTAATCTTAATTTCTGAGGTGGCAATCATTTGAATATTGATTTGTTCCGAAGCTAGGGCAGCAAACATCTGTGCTGCGATGCCTGGTTGCCCAACCATGCCAGCACCGACAATACTGACTTTGGCAATATCCGCATCTAGGAGAATTTCACTACACCCAATCACTGGTGCGATCTGTTGTAGGGCTTTCTGAGCCATTTCTGCTTCGGCTTGAGGTACTGTGAAGGCAAGATCCCTGGTGGCAATTCCATTAATGATTCGACAGCGTTGGGACTGGATAATCATATCAATACTAATATTGTGCTCTGCCAAGGTTCCAAATATCTTGGCTGCCATGCCTGGACGATCGGGAATTTGACGAATGGCTAGACGGGCTTGCTTGATGTCTAGGGCTACACCTCGAACGGGGGGATGGGTGATCTCGCTGGAGTGGTCACTATCTGCTGCTTGATCAGCAATGGGTAGATGAATGGGGGTATTGTTGATATCGAAACAGTTACACAAGGCCGCGATCGCGCGATCGCATTCGAGGGCATCAATCACACAGCTGACTTTGATTTCGGAGGTGGAAATCATCTCAATGTTGACACCGGCATCGGCTAAAGCCTGGAACATCTGAGCTGCAACCCCAGGACGTCCAATCATCCCTGCTCCAGTGATCGAGACTTTAGCAATATCCCTACCGACCATTACTTCTGCTTCTTGGGTATCGGGGGTGGTTTGGCGACGCAGGGCGGGAGCAATGGCTTCGGCTACTGCTTCCGCTCGATTGATCATAGGGGTATTGACGGTAAAGGCAATATCATTAGTATTCTGTTCGTGAATGGACTGGATAATTAAATCCACATCTAGGTCTTGAACTGCAATTTCACCAAACAACCGTGCTGCTACACCAGGGGAATCGGGCACTCGTAATAGGGCTATTTTTGCCTGATCGGTGTCATATTCTACGGTATTCACTGGTCGAGCAATTTCTAACCCCTCTAAGGAACGGGGGGGAGAGCTTGGGGAAATTACTCTAGTGCCAGGTTCATCGCTCCAGCTGGATAGGACTACTAAGGTTAAGCCATAGTTACGAGCAATTTCTACGGCACGGGGATGGAGGACTTTTGCCCCTAAGCTAGCTAATTCCAGCATTTCATCAGCGGTAATTTCCGGCATCAGTTGAGCATCCGGTACGATCCGGGGGTCAGTGGTTAATATCCCCGGTACATCGGTATAAATTTCACACCGAGATGCCCCCAGTGCTGCGGCTAGGGCTACGGCTGAAGTATCAGAGCCACCCCGACCTAGGGTAGTGATTTCTAATTCATCAGTGCTGGTGATGCCCTGGAAACCAGCAACTACGACAACTTTCCCGTCGTTTAAACATCGCTCCAGCCGCTCGGTTTCGATTTGCAGAATCCTAGCGCTACTGTGTTTAGCTTCTGTTACAATACCTACTTGAGCGCCAGTCAGGGAAATAGCTGGTTGCCCTAATTCCTGTAGGGCCATGGATAATAGAGCAATGGAGACTTGCTCACCGGTGGATAGCAGCATATCCATTTCCCGACGAGAGGGATCAGGGGAGATGGCTTTCGCTAGTTGTACCAAACCATCGGTAGTCTTACCCATAGCGGACACCACCACTACCACGGAATTGTCTTGTTGGACTGTTTTGAGAATTCGCTGGGCAACGGCTTGTATGCGTTCCACAGAGCCCACCGAGGTACCACCGTATTTTTGGACAACTAGCGCCATAAGCTTATTCCACTATTTGTTTCGTTGTTTTACTCCCGTTTCCAGGATTGAGTGAATCGTAATGTAAGCTATCAGCTATCAGCCGTCAGCTATCAGCCGTCAGCTATCAGCTATCAGCTATCAGCTATTAGCCGTCAGGTATCAGCTGATGGGCTACGGGCACAGCCAAAGGCTTGTCGCCACGCTACTTATCGGTGCTTTTGAATAAAATAAGCTGACCGCTGACTACTGACTGCTTACATCGTAATTCCCTGGATACGTTAACAAAATCATCAATAATTGTCAACAAACAAAAATTTTTTCAGTCTCTTGTTTCTAGGGAAGCATTCAGCTTTCAGCAATCAGCTTTCAGCAATCAGCTTTTGTATCTGGGTTGTCAAGTCATCGATTGCCGAAAAATGCAAGAGGCAAGAGGCAAAATGCAAAAGATATCCGGAGTTTTATTGGACATAAAAAAAAAGACCATACAGGTTTAAAGCAAGATAGCTGACCGCTGACCGCTGACCGCTGACTACTGACCGCTGACCGCTGACTGCTTAGAAACCTTCACCAAATTAAATCAAGATACAACACAAAACCAGGCAAAACTTCTTCTCCCGATAAACTACTGGGAGACTCTAAAACTTCAACATCTCTACTTGGTCGATAAATTTCCAATTGTCGCTCTTTACGATTAATCAACCAACCTAAACGAGTGCCATTGTCTCGGTATTCTTCCATTTTTTTTCGAATTGCTGTTATGGGATCACTAGGAGAACGTAACTCAATCACAAAGTCAGGACATAGGGGCAAAAATTTCTCTTGCTGTTGAGGAGTTAAACTATTCCAGCGTGCTAAGGGTATCCAAGAAGCATCGGGAGAACGGTCTGCTCCATTGGGGAGTTTAAAACCAGTGGAAGAATCGAAAGCAATTCCCAACTTGTTTTGACGACTCCAGGCTTGAAGTTGGTAGCCTATTTCTAGATTACGGTTTCCTGTGCTGCCGCCAGTAGGTGACATAATAATTAAATCTCCATTAGCATTGCGTTCAAATTTTAAATCGTCGTTGTCTTGACAAAGCTGGAAAAATTGCTCGTCGGTAAGGTTAATTGATTGGAGATCAAGGGTTAAAGTGCTCATGATTGTTTAGGAAAGGGAGTGGGGAGTAGGGAGTAGGGAGTAGGGAGTAGGGAGTAGGGAGTAGGGAGTAGGGAGTAGGGAGTAGGGAGTAGGGAGTAGGGAGTAGGGAGTAGGGAGTAGAAACCTAAGTGTATTTTATAATTATAATTAACGCTATAGAATTGTTTTAGCGATTGACCTTTGCGACCCTAAACTATTCCGATGTTGTCCTCTAAAAATTGACTACTAATAGAATAGCTAGTGTAGGTACCTGGACAAAAATAAACCTCACAGTATTAACTTGTGTAAAGTTGCCAAAAGTCCCTCTGCTTCCTACTCCCTGCTCCCTGCTCCCTGCTCCCTGCTCCCTGCTCCCTGCTCCCTGTTCCCTGTTCCCTGTTCCCTGTTCCCTAAAAGTTGTACCTCACCAAATTGAAAACCGCTATAGTGTAGCAACTCCAATACCATAGTTTGGTCAAAAAAGACAGAACCAACGGCTGGGTTTTTTGGCGAGTTTCAACGATACCTTAGCGATAGGCGTTAAATTTGAGTAGGAAATACCACCACTATGTCTAAAACTATGACCTCTGCTGTTGTGCCTAATACTCCTCCTATACCGCCAACTCAATATGAACTTCCTTGTGATGACGGTATTCCCATGGAAACGGAACGACATAAACTTCAGATGGAATTGCTGACTGACCCGTTATACCCTTGGTTAGCCCAGCGGGAGGATGGCTATTTTGGGGGTAATATGTTTCTTTATTTCAGTACAGAACAAATTAAGAATCAAGATTTTCGAGGTCCGGATGTATTTGTAGTGCTTGGAGTTCCCAAAGCCGAACGACTAAGTTGGGTAGTTTGGGAAGAAGGTAAAGCACCTGATGTGATTATTGAGCTAATTTCTGACAGTACAGCCAACACAGATAAAACTACTAAAAAATTAGTTTACCAAGACCAAGTCAGAGTACCAGAATATTTTTGGTATGACCCATTTAATCCAGAGGATTTTGCCGGATTTAGGTTGGACAATGGCGTCTATCAGCCTTTAACTGAAGATGAACAAGGACGACTAATTAGCGAAAGGTTAGGATTAGCCTTAGTCCGTTGGCAAGGGGTCTATAAAAATAATGTTGATACTACTTGGTTACGTTGGGCTACTTTAGAGGGAATTGTGCTACCTACTGCTGAAGAAATAGCAGCCCAAGCTCAACAAGAAGCAGCTCAAGCTCAACAAGAAGCAGCTCAAGCTCAACAAGAAGCTATCCAAGCTCAACAACAAGCCGCTCAAGCTCAACAAGAAGCAGCTCAAGCTCAACAAGAAGCTACCCAAGCTCAACAAGAAGCTACCCAAGCTCAACAACGAGCTGAACAACTGGCTGCTCGTTTACGAGCTATGGGAGTCGATCCTGATCAAGTATAGCGCTACGCGCAAGTCAGAAGTTAGAAGTCAGAAGTCAGGTGTAGTCAGGTGTAGGGTGCGTTAGGGCAGGGATTGCCATGATATTCAAGGTCGTAGCCAGTAGCCCCGTAACGCACCACCAAAAGGTAGGAGATGCACTGAGTTTATGATCAATAACTTGGAACGAGTTGCTCCATTTTCCCGATTCCCGATTACCGATTCCCGATTCCCTATTCTTCATTATCAGCTCAGGTAAAAGTTTAACAATGGTTCAGCAGATCCAACCAACTACCGATGACATTTTTTATCCCGAAAGTGACGGCAAACCTTTGGCGGACAATACCCTTCAATTTGAACTAATTACTACCATTAAGTCTGGCCTAGACCTTAAATTTAAAGATGACCCCAATGTGTTTGTAGCAGGGGATTTGTTGTGGTATCCAGTAGAAGGACAACCAAAAATTAACCAAGCACCCGATGTGATGGTGGTGATCGGTAGACCGAAAGGGCATCGGCGTTCTTACAAAACTTGGGTTGAAGATAACATTAATCCCCAGGTAGTTTTTGAAATAGCCTCACACACAAACACTATCAAAGAATTAGAAGAGGATAAACTCAAGTTTTACCAAAACCATAAAGTAGAAGAGTACTATATCTATGATCCAAATCGGACAACACTAAAAGGCTGGTTGCGTTCAGGAGAAACCTTAGAACCAATCCCCCAGATGCATGCTTGGGTTAGTCCCCGTTTAGGAATTACCTTTGAGTTAGTAGAGTCAGAATTGGTACTGTATTATCCTAATGGTGAGCGGTTTGCGAGCTATTTGGAAATTGTTGAACTCAAAGAGCAAGCGGAGAAAGCTCTAGATCAAGAAAGAAGTCGTATGCAATCATTGCTGGAACAATTGAAAGCGAAAGGGATAGATCCAGAGGATTTTGAGCTTTGACTGCTTAGAAACCTTCACCAAATTAGGTCAAGATACAGCACAAAACCAGGCAAAACTTCTTCTCCCGATAAACGAGTGGGAGACTCTAAAACTTCCACCTCTCTACCTGGTCGATAAATTTCGACTTGTCGCTCTTTGCGATTAATCAACCAACCTAAACGAGTGCCATTGTCTCGGTATTCTTCCATTTTTTTTCGAATTGCTGTTAAGGTATCACTAGGAGAACGTAATTCAATCACAAAGTCAGGACATAGGGGCAAAAATTTCTCTTGCTGTTGAGGAGTTAAACTATTCCAGCTTTGTAATGGTATCCAAGATGCATCCGGAGAACGGTCGGCACCATTGGGGAGTTTAAAACCAGTGGAAGAATCGAAAGCAATTCCCAACTTGTTTTGACGGCTCCAGCCTTGAAGTTGGTAGCCTATTTCTAGATTACGGTTTCCTGTGCTGCCGCCAGTAGGTGACATAATAATTAAATCTCCATTAGCATTGCGTTCAAATTTTAAATCATGGTTGTCTTGACAAAGCTGGAAAAATTGCTCGTCGGTAAGGTTAATTGATTGGAAATCAAGGGTTAAGGAAGTCATGATTGTTTAGGAAAGGGAGTCGGGAGTCGGGAGTCGGGAGTCGGGAGTCGGGAGTCGGGAGAAGAAACCTAAGTGTATTTTATAATTATAAAAAAGGATATAAAGTTTGTTGGTTTTTGCGGAAGCTTTTTTGATGTAGGCATTCAGCCGTCAGCTGATGGATTAATCTATCTCGATCTAGGGTTTCATAGAATTAAAAAACTCGCAAAACCCCACTTATTTCTGACTTAATTAATTTTTTTGCTTTGTCAGCTGCGTAGTTATTTGCACTATCATTATATCGAGCTACATCAGGTTTAATTTGGGTAACTCGTCCATTGAGTATTTCAACTTTAACCGTGAACTGTCCATGGGGGGTTTTATTGTGTCCCCAAGGTGTATCAACTCGTAAACCGAAGGCATTTATTTCTTTGTAAACTTTTGAGTTCCATTTTCCGGTGATGGTATACTGTTGTATATGGCAATTATCTTCAGTAGAATCGTGGGAATTTTCCAGAGATACATCCTCTAACCAAATGTTATAAGTATAAAAGCTTCCTGTTTTGCGATCGCCTTCTTCACCTTGCAGCCGGGCATTGTTAAGTTTGGTAACTAATCGTGTAAGTTCAGGTGTAGATTGCTCCTCCCTAAAGTTGTTGTTGTAGTTGTAGATGGTAACTTTCCCTGTGGGATTAAAAACGGCAACCCCTTTACCCTGTTGCACTACTTCCACAACCGCTTGAATAGCTTCATCGCTCCAATTAAAATAATTGCGATCGCCTATATGAATGTCTTTACCTTCATCAATAGAAATATTGAATTTACTCAGTTGTTGTAGGGTGTCGTTATCATTACTCTGGAGCAATTGACGCAAAGATTCTAGATCAGATTCATTCCAGTTACCTGATTGAATGCGCTTTATAATATCACTAGGGTTATCAACTGGCATTTTAGGTTACTATTGACTACATTGATAAAATCTACATTGCCCAAATGTTTATTATTAGGTCTTTATGGTCATTTGACCATCTGGTAGAATGGGCATCTTGGGTGGAACTGGCATCTTGCCAGTTACCTGGAATGGGCATTTTGGGTGGAACTGGCATCTTGCCAGTTTCATGCTTATTTTCGGGCGGGCAGGATGCCCACTCTACTTCTATTCATTCCTTAATTCAGCAACGCCCTCTGACATTGTAATTAATTATCCTCAGATTGGTCACCAATTTTAATATTTTCGCCTTTGTTGATATTGATGTTATATTTTGTATAACTATCATTAGGAGTTTGATTCATAGTCTTGTTCTCAACAGTGTTTTGATTGCCAAATACAATACCCTCGCCAATAACATCCGCTCCAGCTATAACTGTAGAATTTTGTGCGGCAACTGCACCATCACCTGCTGCTTTAATCTCTACAGAAGCAAGCTCTTTAATCTTCTCCTCAGCTTCAGATTCCTCCTCCTGCCATCCCTTAAAACCTTTACCACCTTTAAGTTTAGCAATTACAAAATCTTCTGTGGCCATATCAAAATTAGGGGTTTGCTGTTTTTGATAAAACTTACGAACGCTTTCAGGAACAACTTTACTAAGATGATTCATCACGTTAGAAACTTTCACGTCTGTATCACCTGGTTTATTGGCAGCACCCTGTAACGCTTCCAGAAAATGATTGGTGTAAATGCTATACAGTCCATCTGGATGTATCCAAGACTTTTCTTCACCCCTGGAAGAAGTGAACACAACTCGTCCTTTTCCTTGTTTCAGTTGCTCGACGAATCCCTTGGAAGGAGAAACCCGCTGGAAATCCTCGAATTCATCAGCCAGCTCTATATCTACCTTTTCTACTTCACGGATGATTTCCTCTGGATCTTTGGAAGTTGCCATTCCTGCTGCATGACAACTATCAATTACCACTAATAAACGTTCTGCTGGAATTTGTCGCAGAGCTTCGGTGAAAACTTCAGCGGATAATGCGGAAGCAGCCAGTTTAGTAAGTTTAATATCGTGTTGTAATAAGTAGTAACGATTGTCCTCTTTATTCAACAAACCATGGCCTGAGTAGTAGACGAAGATTGTAGCTTCTGGATCAGCTTTTGCTGACTCCTGTAACCATTGCAACCCCTCTAGAATATTGTCTCGTGTTGCTTCTTTGTTATTTAATACTCGAATATGGTCGTTATTATCTGGATAAGCACATAATTCCGGATCAATAAGCGCCGCATAAATGGCTTGAGTATCGTTAACTGTTACAGGTAGAGATAAGCGCGAATATCTAGATTCTCCTACACCAATCAGCAAAGCATAGCCATGATTAAATTGTTGGGGCATCTTATTTAATCCTTTTTCATGTAAGGGAGCAGGGAGTCGGGAGTCGGGAGTCGGGAGTCGAGAGTCGGGAGCAGTAGGTTGGGTTAGCGATAGGGTAACCCACTGATAGCTGAATGCTTACTTTCCCTAATCCACATAACGACTAACCCGAAAAACCAAGTAATTGTATTCCAGGGATGAGCCATCAGCTTTGTGAAGGATCTGGCCTAATTCTGGTTTATAAATCCACTTGTTCCAGTCAATAGTGGTCTCATCGGGAACTTGAACGGCAATATAATTACCTTCCGCCAGACGAATTCCCATCGCCGCATCCTCAAAGTCTAGCCCTAGATAAAACTTCTGCACCGGTACATTTTCATTACGTTTAGCGAAGGCTTTGACTAATCCTAAGGTGAGAGTTGTGAAAGGTGCGATCGCAGGTTGAGCAGTAGTTAATAGTTCTAAACCGGTTTGAAAAGGTGAAGACTCTAAGGCAGATAACACCGCTTGATCCGCTTCATTTTTAACATTTACTGTAGAGCATTCAAAGGCAATCCCCTGAGCACCGACATTCAAACCAATGAACACAGGATAGCCTGCGATTCCTGCTGATTGTCCTTCTGGCACCCGATAAGTTTGGCTAAAACTAACGAACTCCTGAGCATCCGCCACTTGATTGCGAGCAGCAAATGAAACCAAAACATTGTGAAGACCGCCCCCTGGATACTTATGAATTCGCAGGCGATCAAGGCGAATATTTAGCCTACTATTTTTTAACGTTGGATCCGCCTTTATGGCACTCGGATGTTGAATGACTTGGACTTCTGTAGAACCAGGCGGAGGTGGAGCAATATAGCCAAATTGATGGGTGGCGTGAGACCAAGGCGGGTTTTGAACTGAGTTGAAGATATTCAAGATATCTTCAACCCCTTTTTCCCTAACATCTGGTTGCTCCAAAAATTCAGGGTCCTTCATCTGCTCCAGTTTAGATACAATTAGCTCTGGATCATCGTATTCCCCAATAACCTTTAAATCCGTTAAGGAAGTCAACGGTTTATCGCTTGGCACCTTTTTATCGTAATTATAATATTTTTGATATTATAGCAATTTAATAATATCTGGTTGTAACAAAGGGTTAATAATTAGGTAAAGAATTATTTAGCAAAGGTAACAGGGAACAAGGAGCAGGGAGCAAGGAGCAGGGAGCAGGGAGCAGGGGATGAAGAGGAAGATAACCTACCAGAAGGAAGCTATGTTTTTTGATAACTGTTTATCTCAACATGATATCACTGGGAGAACGTAACTCAATCACAAAATTAGGACAAAGGGGCAGAAATTTTTATTGTTGTTCAGGAGTTAAATTATTCCAGTGTTCTAAGGGTATCCAGGGTGCATCTCACTTTCACAATTAGGGAAAAATTGCCACAAAAATCCCCACACTACCCGTACACCCGCCCCACAATTGTAAAAATTTCCTTCATTTTTACAAATATAAAATGCCTCCTTCCTACTACTCCCTACTCCCTACTCCCTACTCCCTACTCCCTACTCCCTACTCCCTACTCCCTACTCCCTACTCCCTACTCCCTACTCCCTACTCCCTACTCCCTAACAAAAAAAATAGCCGCAGAAATACTATCTACGGCTAGGTAAACCTTATGAATTCAGATTTCACACCATTCCAGACATGCTCCCATGGGAGCAAACCCGATGGTTTTGCCAGGGGGCTTTGCCCCCCAGCAAGTTAATAGCTTAACCCAGAGTTAGGTACTTGGTCATCATCGTAATAAATTCTCCAGGAAGTCCCGTCGGCTGCAGAGGAGTCCACTCGGAGATTTCGGCATAACCCACTACATGGAGAGTATGCATGGTGTTGATTATGGCCTTGCGAGACCCCTTCAAAATATGCTGAACCGGGTATTTTTTTGGAAAGGATTCTTGAGGATTATTACTAGGAGTTATATCCTCGGGATTAGTCTCTGGGTTTGGGCGAAATTCGGAATCCATAATGGTCACCTTTTGCTTGTTGTTGCTATTTGATAATAATAACGATTATGTTTTTATTTGTCAAGGGTTTTTAGAAATTTTTTTTTACAGCAAATTTCGCCCACCGCAAAGTTGAGTTAAAGTCCCCCAGAATTGGGGGATTTAGGGGGCAAATTCGTAAGCCCTAAAAATTCGAGACGCTCTATTGAACGTCTCGAAAAAGCTACTCTTTTCTCGCAGTTATCAGGTACGCTTTTCCACCTCAAAGTCCCCCTTATTAAGGGGGATTTAGGGGGATAATAGGTACCTTATGGGATATACAATTGCTAGATAGCGTTTCTCGCAGTTATCAGGTACGCTTTTCCACCTCAAAGTCCCCCTTATTAAGGGAAACGGGGGATAATAGGTACCTTATGGGATATACAATTGCTAGATAGCGTTTCTCGCAGTTATCAGGTACGCTTTTCCACCTCAAAGTCCCCCTTATTAAGGGAGACCAACGGGGGATAATAGGTACCTTATGGGATATACAATTGCTAGATAGCGTTTCTCGCAGTTATGAGGTACGCTTTTCCACCTCAAAGTCCCCCTTATTAAGGGAAACGGGGGATAATAGGTACCTTATGGGATATAGAATTGCTAGATAGCGTTTCTCGCAGTTATGAGGTACGCTTTTCCACCTCAAAGTCCCCCTTATTAAGCTATGCTTTATAAACATATTTCTTTACAAAAAACTTGACAAAAGTAACTTGATATGATTAGTGTGATCAAAAAACTTGACGTCCCACGTTCTCGCTCAGTTTGTATAGGAAAAGCCTTTTGCCAAA
>NZ_JAAHHU010001530.1:0-1183 GCF_010672095.1 Moorena sp. SIO3I6
TAAGTAGGTGGGCTTAATTATCCGTAAAATAGCGCTTGAAATTTAAAATAATGAAACCCCTGTGAATAGAGGCTTCCAGCTTGATTTTCGTCTTTTAAGTTTTAACGTTTATTTATGCCCACCTACTTACAGTTGACCATGTAAACTGCAACGATATGATTACAAAAATCCCCCAAGCCTTCATCCCCGCTCTTTAGAGACGGGGATGAAGGCTCGCAGCGGCTTTAGCCGCCGTGAGAAAAATATTCTGGGAATCTCCAAAATTTGTCGCTGAATAGTATAGACTAAAATAGTAACAGTTGAGGTCGAAGCTGGTGATAATAATTGAGTTCAAAGCATACGGTAAAAAGCACCAATACCAAGCCATTGATGAGGCTATTCGGACGGTAAGATTTATCCGCAATAGCTGCATCAGGCTCTGGATGGACAATAAAGGAACTGGAAAATATGACTTAAGCAAATACTGCAAGGTCTTAGCCAAACAATTCCCATTTGCCGATGAATTGAACTCTACCGCTCGTCAAGCTGCTGCTGAAAGGGCATGGTCATCAATTGCCCGCTTCTACGACAACTGCAAGAAAAAAGTCCCTGGCAAAAAAGGTTTCCCTCGGTTCCAAAAGCACTGCCGAATCACGTTCAGTGACAAAAAGGGTATTGGGAAACTCAAACTCAAAGGTACATGGGATTTGTGGCGTTTCGAAAAAAAGCAAATCAAGAGGGTTAGGATAGTCCGACGAGCTGACGGGTACTATGTTCAGTTTTGTGTTTCAGTTGATGTCAACGAAGAGGTGAAACCAACTGGAAGCACTGTCGGACTAGATGTAGGGCTTAAGGATTTCTATACGGATTCCCAAGGTAATACTGAACCAAACCCTCGGTTTTATAGAACAGGATAAAAACGTCTAAAGTTTTATCAACGTCGAGTTTCCCGAAAAAATAAAGGCAAGGCCGTAGGCCACGCTTCGCGAACAGCCAACCGCAAGAAAGCAATTAATAAACTAGGCAGAACGCACCTTAGAATAAGTAGGCAGCGTGAGGAGCATGCCAAGAGACTGGGAACGAAGTTACCGTAAGAATAAAGAAGCCTTTATGGTTAGTCGGCTATGCATAAAAGGGTTAAATCTTTGTTATTAAGGCTTCTTTATTCTAAGGTTTCGTCTCCGGCACGCTGCGTAATCCGGTA
>NZ_JAAHHU010001531.1:0-1183 GCF_010672095.1 Moorena sp. SIO3I6
TCCAAAACAATGGGGAAGGGCGGAAAACTTCACAAAGGGTTCTGCTCTAAAACCTATCAAAAATGCCAAAGAATCAACCATCAAATCGGCCAGGTTGTCTCCAAGCGAATTGTTGAGATTGCTCTTGAGTTTAATTCGGAAGCAATTGTTTTTGAAAACCTCAAGGGATGGTTTGAAGTTACCGTAAGAATAGTGGAGCCTTTACAGTTGGCAGGTTATGCATAAAAGGGTTAAAGATTATTAATTAAGGCTCCACTATTCTAAGGTTTCGTCTCCGGAAGCCAAAGGGAGGCCGGAAACGGTCTAACCTTCGACAAAGATTTCATGGATGGCTTAAGGCAAAAATTCGCGATTTCACGGAGACGAAACCTTAGAGTAGTGCAGCCTTAATTAATAATCTTTAACCCTTTTATGCATAACCTGCCAACTGTAAAGGCTCCACTATTCTTACGGTAACTTCAAACCATGCTTTGAGGTTCTCAAACACGATCGCCTCAGAGTTAAACTTTTCAGCAATCTCAACAATTCGTTTTGAAACAATGTGGCCAATTTGGTTGTTGATTCTTTGGCATTTTTGATAGGTCTTAGAACAAAAACCTTTATGTAATTTTCCACCCTTTCCCATCGTTTTAGATGCCCGTACGGATACGGATTTTAGTCGTTTGTCCCGACGGTCTATGTCTCTTCTCGGGTGGATAAACTCCCTGTGGATTACAGTGCCGCCGTGGGTTACAACTGCTAGTGTTGCGGTGGTATTAATTCCTAGGTCTACCGCAGTTACATTAGCTTCTGGTTTTCGTTTTTCTGGTTTACAAGCAAACGGAACAGACAGATGACAGTACCTTTCATTGAATATCAACGAAGGGGACATCATTTTGTTAGTTACTACCTGATGGCGTTCCCTTAGTCCGGTAATTTGAACCGTAGTCCAAACCCAGTCAGAGCCGTTAAAAACCTTGACTTCGACTTGGTCGAAGCCGTGTAGTTTATAGCATTGTCCTTTGTACAGAGCTGGGTAACAACCAGTATCAGCGTTTAGTTTTGGCGGTTTACTGTCTTTCCTTTTTCGATTACCTGATTGCCACTCCCTGTAACGGGTAACAAAACTACTAACTTGACCAGCAGCAAACGCGTTCGCGAAGCGTCGGCTTTGCCGAATCGCGGCACGACGGTAGTAACTAGA
>NZ_JAAHHU010001532.1:0-1181 GCF_010672095.1 Moorena sp. SIO3I6
GATGATCACGATATTGCTAGGTTAATCAATTTCCCTGGTTATCGGAAATTTCAGCAATTTTGGATAATCACGATAGTGTGTTGGTTGAGCAACAAAGGGTGAAAATCCTTTACTGTCGGAATTTCCAGCAATTTGGGATCATCACGATACTGCTAGCTTAATCGACGCGCGGTAGTTATCGGAAATTCCAACAATTTGGGATCATCACGATACTGCGTTGGTTGAGCAACAAAGGGTGAAAATCCTTTACTGTCGGAATTTCCAGCAATTTTAGAAATCATGCGATCGCATAAGCGCGGAAGCTTCGCGTGACTCGCGTTAGCTTGAGCAACGGGCGATAGTTATCGAAAATTCCAGCAATTTGGGCTAATAACGATAGCGCTAGCTTAATCAACGCGCGATAGTTATCGAAAATTACAACAATTTCGGATGATCACGTTCGCGTAGCGTGACCAAAGGTCAATAGCGCTAGCAACAGCAACAAAGCCTGAAAATCATTTACTGTCCGAATTTCCAGCAATTCGCGATCGCATAAGCGCGGAAGCTGAGGCCAAAGGCCACGCTTTGCGTTCGCGTAGCGGAGGCCTTTGGCCAAACGCTTCCGGAGCGTAGCGTGACTGCATGTCAATGGCGCGTTGGTTGAGCAACGGGCGATAGTTATCGAAAATTCCAGCAATTTGGGCTAATAACGATCGCGTTAGCTTGAGCAACGGGCGATAGTTATCGAAAATTACAACAATTTCGGATGATCACGTTCGCGTAGCGTGACCAAAGGTCAATAGCGCTAGCAACAGCAACAAAGCCTGAAAATCCTTTACTGTCGGGATTTCCAGCAATTTTCGATAATCATGATACTACTAGCAACAGCAACAAAGGGTGAAAATCGTTCACTGTCGGAAATTTCAACAGTTATCCTAAATTCCAAGAATCTAAGAAATTATGCGATCGCTTGTGCGATCACATTCTTCGATCTTACTCCTCAGGTTGTTCGTCCATAGGCTCAGGCAAATCAAAAATAATAATAAATTTCCCATCAGGCATCAGTCGTTTAAGCGCCTGCAAATGCCCTTCGGCATCGGACCGGTTCCGGTAACGACCAACAACGACCCGTTGCATTTGTGGCAATAGGTGAATGACCGCCCATGGATAGAGGCGTTCAGAGTACGTCATAATTTTAGGTA
>NZ_JAAHHU010001533.1:0-1180 GCF_010672095.1 Moorena sp. SIO3I6
CTACTGAAAGACCCAGAGGGAGAAAAAATTTTACAAACTGCCTATCAATTTGCTAATCTCCAAACCAGTACCCGTAACATTGTTACCGCTGCTGAACGAGCTGCTAAAGTGGTGTTTGCCCTGAAAACTTATGCCCATGATGATTCTAGTGGTAACAAGACAGAGGCAAATATTATTGAAGGAATTGATACTATTTTAACTCTCTATTATAACCAACTAAAATATGGTGTAGATGTGATCAGAAATTATGACGATTCCTTGTCTGCTATTCTTTGCTATCCCGACCAACTTAATCAAGTTTGGACGAACTTGATTCACAATGGCATTCAAGCTATGGAGAGTAAGGGAACCTTAACCATTGATGTTAGACAGCAGGATGATCAGATAAAAGTCAGTTTCACTGATAGTGGTAAAGGAATTCCCCCGGATGTTATACCGAAAATATTTCAGCCTTTTTTTACGACTAAACCCCCTGGAGAAGGGAGTGGTTTGGGGCTAGATATTGTCAAAAAGATTGTGGATAAACATCAGGGTCAGATTGAGGTGGAGTCGGTGCCTGGAAAGACGACATTTACAGTAGTGTTACCAATGGAGATAGTTTCAGAGTAATATCCTAAATCCTATAGCCCTGCGCTTTATAGCAAGGTAAATATAGTTTATGACATAGTATTTTCGTTTAAAGGGAACAGCGGATCTGGGAGCAGGGAACAGCGGATCTGGGAACAGAAATATGTCTTAACCTTTACTTAGACTGCTATTAATATTAATAGATACTATTAACATATAATCTTTATTTGTCAAGTACTTTACCGAAAATTACTGAATATTTTAATTCCTAGAGAGACTAATTGGTTGGAGCCCAAGATAGTAACTGGAAGTTTAACTAAAAATTAAATAATTATTAATGTCAAGTCCCCTATGTTTACTAAGTTTCGTAAAAATTGTCAAGTCCTTGTATTGATGCGTCGCTTATTTAAAATTACTGAATCCTTTACTGCGTCTAGGATTTAGAACTATGAGTCTAAAAAATATTGAAGATTTGTTACTTATTTGGTTAAGGTTATGTCTTCTTTCTATAAGTCTGTGTATAATAATTTTTGGTTGGCTGAAGTTAACAAAACTGAAGCTAACTGACATTTAAATTTACTGATTGTTAGATGAGCTTTAGAGGTCTAGTTAA
>NZ_JAAHHU010001534.1:0-1180 GCF_010672095.1 Moorena sp. SIO3I6
TCTTCAAGTTTAACTCAATCACCGAGTTTGGAAGCTGTTGTACAGAAATTTCGACTTGTATAGCTCCGACTTAGCTACAGCTCGCACAAACTCCCGCACCGTGAGAGAGCCATTGCAGAGCAGGGATTCTAAACCGGTGAGGCGCTCATAAGCCATGATGTAGTCGTTACCGAGTACTTGTCGGTAAACAGCTTGAATGACGGCTTTGGCATCATCTTGGCTCCAGTTGGGGCGCAGTTCAATGGGGTTGCTATTGCTAAAGGCAGAGGTGCCTAAGCGGGATGCTGCTGTTGTAATTGCCACTTACTCTACTCCTATAGGACTCGACGTTTAGATGTTCTAGAAACTTCAGGCACGGGTAATACTCATGACTTGACAACCGCGCTTGTTTAGTTTTTGCAGGGTGGGAGATAGCCGTTCGTAGGGCACGACATATTCACTGATGCTGCGCCTGATCTGAGGGGCACGTCCCAGACCTCCTTGAGTTACTCGGAGTCGATAGAACTGTCCCTGAATGTTTGCAGTTGTGCCGGTGAGTGCTTGTCCGCCATTTGGGGTTCGCACGGGGTTTGCCATATTGCGAGCTAGCTCATAGGTTAAACTAGCACGACCGCCCTTGCCCTGAGCGCGATCGCTATTGGCGTAACCACGATAGAGCTCGAACATGCGGGTAAAGCCGACGGTTTTTTGTCCCGGTTGATTGGAAAAGCCTCGATAGTAGGGTACGATGGAGGTGCCAAAGTTCTGCTCATACTCAAGGGAGTTTATGTAGGAGTCGATATCTGCCTCAAACCCCTCGTTTTGATAGATATCGAGATGATAGATGATTTCAGACTCATCATAGGGAGCCCGACCGAGTAGGTGCTTGAAGTTCAACTCAATTACTCTCGGATGAAAGTTGCTGTAGAAGAATTTCGACTTGTAGATTTCTGACTTGGCGACAGCCCGCACAAAATCCCTTACAGTCAGGTAGCCTTGGCAGAGTAAAGACTCAGCACTGGTGAGACGCTCAGAAGCCATGAGATGGTCGTTTCCGAGTACTTGTCGGTAAACAGCCTGGATAACAGCCTTAGCATTGTCTTGGGTCCAGTTGGGGCGCAGTTCAATGGGGTTGGCATTGCTAAAGGCGGAGGTTCCCAGCCAGGATGCTGCTGTGGTAATTGCCACTTGTTATTCTCCA
>NZ_JAAHHU010001535.1:0-1179 GCF_010672095.1 Moorena sp. SIO3I6
TAAACTACTTCAATAAAAGCCCATCAAAATTACCAATTTTTTTGAACTAATTCAGAATCGATTATTGCTCACTATTTAGTTGTGGGAGGAGTAAAGCATAAATATTAAGCCAAAGTGGCCAGCATTTTTTTAATTAGGTTAGATATAATGACCGGTTCCTAAATAATAAAGTACTTCGATACAACGCCATCAAAATTACCAATCTCTTTGAACTAATACAGAATTCGTTACTACTGAATAAATACTTATAGTAAATCCAGTAATTTTTAAAAAATCAAAGGTTGAAGCCAAATTGGCGAGACATGCCTAGGGGAATCTGGATATAGTTATATCAACAGCTCAAACAAAGCTGCTCGAAACAAAAAAAATCAACAACAAAGAAGGAGAAAATCAATGCTTATTTCTGACCTAAATCATCTAGAGTCCGTTGAAGCTAGCAAAGTTCAAGGTGGACTTTCATTAAGCAACAATTTCCAAAGCGTTTTCAAAACTAAAAGCACCATCGTAGAAAACGAACTTTTCAATACTACAGTTAACGTTAAAGTAGATATCGGTAATACTGCTACTGCTTCCGGTAATACTGCTTCTGAAGCTCAAAGCGATGCAGGTAATAATGTTGCTAGTAAGCAAGAAAGCTTCTTCTTGACTCTTGAGCAAGGTGGCGTAACTGCTACTAAGTCTCAAGGTATTGGATTCTCTGCTATCCAGTAGTCATTAGTCAGGATATTTTCCTGATTAATTAACTTTCAAACCTGGGTGTCTTCATATCCTAATAGAATGCAGTACCTTCAGTTCTATATGAACATGATTACACTCAGGTTTAGGTTTGATTGCTTCAGTGTGATTGCTTCAGGATAGTCAATCCTCGGCGTTACCAATAAAATTAACAACCAAGAAGGAGAAAATTAATGCTTATTTCTGACCTAAATCATCTAGAGTCCGTTGAAGCTAGCAAAGTTCAAGGTGGACTTTCTTTAAGCAACAACTTCACCAGCATTTTCAGCACTAACAGCAGCATCGTAGAAAACGAACTTTTCAATACTACAGTTAATGTTAAAGTAGATATCGGTAATACTGCTACTGCTTCCGGTAATACTGCTTCTGAAGCTCAAAGCGATGCAGGTAATAATGTTGCTAGTAAGCAAGAAAGCTTCTTCTTGACTCTTGAGCAAGGTGGCG
>NZ_JAAHHU010001536.1:0-1179 GCF_010672095.1 Moorena sp. SIO3I6
TCCGTTGCGATCGCAGCACTGGCTATGGGTTCATTATCAGATTTAGTAAAGGTCTTAATCTTCTCAAGGGCTGGTTTATAGTCTAGTGCTGCCAGAGTTTGGATAATCACCCGATAAGTCTGACCTGGCTTCTCCAGCAGCTGGGCAATTTCTTCAAGAATTTCCGGATCTTGAGTGCCAATTTCCCCAATTGCCCAGACCGCATTTTCCACAGTGTAACAATCCTCATCCCCTAGACATGAGCGAATGATGGGTAGGGCTACAGAGGCTTTCAGACGACCTAAACTTTCCACTGCCTTGCGTCGAGCGATACGATGGTACAGTTCTGAGTTTTGGTCTTGCACCGTTTCCATCAGGGCATTGATTGACCGCTCGGTGGGAAAGTTAATTAAATGGGATGCAGCCAGATAGCGATCAGATTGGTCTTCCAGCTGGTCTAAGGGTGTTTTTAAAAGTGCGATCGCTTGATCTTCGGTCAAATTAAATATATTTGCAAAACGTTTATCCATCAGTGATTTAGTGGTGATTTAGAAATTAACAATAGGACTTACGAAGTTTAGTTAGTTTTGCCCCCCTAACTCCCCAAAACAATCAGGGGACTCTTCGACGGTACTCAACCAATTCAGGCAAAGCAACGTACTAAGAGTCCCCAGGTGCTGATCGAAATATTAGTCAATCAGCGACGGATTTTCACCGTGATCTCCTTAGGACAAGGAGTTGATTACATAGTCAAGGTAAGTTTTGTACTCAACCAAAGCTTGAGCAGACATGTCACGAGGAGCACAACCGCGATCGCGAGTGAACTCAAGAGCTGCTACATACGGACCGGTAGGTAGGTTCAAAGAACGGTAAACTTCACGCTGACCAGCAATACCCCACTCATCTAGAGGACCAGTACCGCCAACAACTAAGCAGTAGTTGATCAAGCGTAGGTAGTGACCAAGATCGCGGTAGCACTTGTCAATCTTGACTTGAGAATCCCCAGCTTCACCAGATTCCTTTAGGTAAGGATACTTCTTAAAGCAAGCATCACCAGCTTCTTTGGTTACTTTATCAATGCCTTCTGCTAGCTTTTCAGCAGCTTCCATACGAGCAGCAGCCCGCTGTAGGCTACCTTGAACGGACTCAAGGTCAGAGCTGCTAGGAAAACGACCTGCAGCATCGGCAGCAGTAACAACT
>NZ_JAAHHU010001537.1:0-1136 GCF_010672095.1 Moorena sp. SIO3I6
GTAGTAATCAATGGCTTTTTTATAGTCTCCCAGATTAGAGTATGCACTACCCAGATTAGTCAGGGAGCTAGCTTCACCCTGGCGGTCTCCGATTTCCCTATCAATATCTAAGGATTGTTGGAGGTAATCAATGGCTTTTTTGTAGTCTCCCAGACTAAAGTATGCATTACCCAGATTATTCAGGGAGTTAGCTTCACCTTTGCGGTGTCCGATTTCCCTAGCAATATCTAAGGATTGTTGGAGGTAATCAATGGCTTTTTTATAGTCTCCCAGACTAAAGTATGCAGCACCCAGATTATTCAGGGAGTCAGCTTCACCCAGGCGGTCTCCGATTTCCCTATCAATAGCTAAAGATTTTTGGTAGTAATCAATCCCTTTAAAGTACTCTCCCAGACTAAAGTATGCAGCACCCAGATTATTCAGGGAGTTAGCTTCACCTTCGCGGTGTCCGATTTCCCTTTGAATAGCTATCGATTCTTGGTAGTAATCAATCGCTTTAAAGTACTCTCCCAGATTACGGTATGCAACACCCAGATTAGTCAGGGAGGTAGCTTCACCTTCGCGGTCTCCGATTTCCCTAGCAATAGCTAAAGATTTTTGGTAGTAATCAATCGCTTTTTTATAGTTTGCCAGACTAAAGTATGCAGCACCCAGATTATTCAGGGATTTAGATTCACCTTCGCGGTCTCCGATTTCCCTTTTAATAGCTAAAGATTGTTGGAGGTAATCAATCGCTTTTTTATAGTTTCCCAGATGATCGTATGCACTACCCAGATTAGTCAGGGAGGTAGCTTCACCTTCGCGGTCTCCGATTTCCCTATCAATATCTAAGGATTGTTGGAGGTAATCAATCGCTTTTTTGTACTTTCCCAGATTATTGTAGGCAAGACCCAGACCAATCAGGGAGATAGCTTCACCTTTGCGGTCTCCGATTTCCCTATCAATATCTAAAGATTTTTGGTGGTAATCAATCGCTTTTTTATAGTCTCCCAAACTAAAGTATGCAAGACCCAGATTACCCAGGGAGTTAGCTTCACCTTCGCGGTCTCCGATTTCCCTTTTAATAGCTAAAGATTGTTGGAGGTAATCAATCGCTTTTTTATAGTCTCCCAGATTATCGTATGTACTACCCAGAT
>NZ_JAAHHU010001538.1:0-1177 GCF_010672095.1 Moorena sp. SIO3I6
TCGGCTAAAGACCACGCTATTGACCCAATCGCTATGTCCGGTGAGGGTTTGCAGGTGTTTGCCTTGGTGATTCCATAGTTTCACCGTCTTGTCCCAACTAGCAGAAGCAAGAGTCTGGCCATCTCGGCTAAAGACCACGCTATTGACCCAATCGCTATGTCCGGTGAGGGTTTGCAGGTGTTTGCCTTGGTGATTCCATAGTTTCACCGTCTTGTCCCAACTAGCAGTAGCGATAGTCTGGCCATCTGGGCTAAAGGCCACGCTAGTGACATTTGCTTTGTGTTCGGTGAGGGTGTGCAGGTGTTTGCCTTCTCGATTCCACAGTTTCACAGTCTTGTCCCAACTAGCAGAAGCGATAGTCTGGCCATCTCGGCTAAAGGCGACGCTATTGACAGGTTCGCTATGTCCAGTGAGGGTGTGCAGGTGTTTGCCTTCTCGATTCCACAGTTTCACCGTGTTGTCATCACTAGCAGAAGCGATAGTCTGGCCATCTCGGCTAAAGACCACGCTATTCACCCAATCGCTATGTCCAGTGAGGGTGTGCAGGGGTTTGCCTTCTCGATTCCACAGTTTCACCGTGTTGTCATCACTAGCAGTAGCGATAGTCTGGCCATCTGGGCTAAAGACGACGCTATTCACCCAATCGCTATGTCCGGTGAGGGTTTGCAGGTGTTTGCCTTGGTGATTCCATAGTTTCACCGTCTTGTCCCAACTAGCAGTAGCAATAGTCTGGTCATCTCGGCTAAAGGCGACGCTAGTGACATCTGCGCTATGTCCAGTGAGGGTGTGCAGGTCTTTGCCTTTGAGATTCCACAGTTTCACGGTGTTGTCCAAACTAGCAGAAGCGATAGTCTGGCCATCTCGGCTAAAGGCCACGCTAGTGACAGGTTCGCTATGTCCAGTGAGGGTGTGCAGGGGTTTGCCTTTGAGATTCCACAGTTTCACGGTGTTGTCCAAACTAGCAGTAGCGATAGTTTGGCCGTCTGGGCTAAAGGCGACGGTTATGAGATATTGGCTATGTCCGGTGAGGGTTTGCAGGTCTTTGCCTTGCAGATTCCACAGTTTCACGGTGTTGTCCAAACTAGCAGTAGCGATAGTCTGGCCATCTGGGCTAAAGGCGAGACTAGTGACATCTGCGCTATGTCCAGTGAGGGTGTGCAGGTCTTTGCCTTTGAGA
>NZ_JAAHHU010001539.1:0-1177 GCF_010672095.1 Moorena sp. SIO3I6
TGTGGTTACTGCTTTGCTGGCAATTTTTATTAGCAACTTTTTCTTATCATGGTTGATGTTCCAAGGGATGGGTAGTGCGGTGATCAGCTAAATCGGTTGTTCATCGTTAATTTTTTTTTCCCAAAAGCAATAAGTTAACAGACACTCACAAACCAGTAATCTTCCGTGACATACTCCCGACGTTGCCCTAACGGGACAACGCGGGCTTCTTACCAACACCACCCAACGGTTCGGTTACTCGGTAAGCTTTACTGCTGACGGGATGCCCCACCGCCAAATGTAAGATGTTTTTAGCCGCATTAACGTCCCTGTCCGCAACATAACCACAATGAGGGCAGGAATGGGTGCGGTCTTTTAGTTTTTTCGGCACTTTTTTGCCACAGTTAGAACAATTCTGGCTGGTATTGCGGGGATTCACGGCTTTCGTTAACAACCCAGCATTTAAGGCCGTAGGCCACGCTACGCGAACGGCTTTGGTTGACAGAATTGACAGGAATTGACCCCACCCAGCATCTAGAACTGACTTTGCCATTTTAGTTTTGGCTAAACCTTTGATATTTAGCTTTTCGTGAGCTACTAGATCGTGATTGTCTAGTAGCTCTTTAGCCGTTTTGAAATGAAAGTATTTTCGAGTATCGGCTACCTTTTTGTGAGCTTTTCCTAACTTTAATACAGCTTTCTTTCTATTATTGCTACCTTTCTTGGATCTACTAACAGCTTTTTGAATTTTCTTGAGTCGTTTTTGGGCTTTCCGGTAATACTGAGGGATGGGCACTTCAGTGCCATCAGACTTGACCAAAAGGATTTAAGACCCATGTCAATGCCAATAGGATTAGATACCTTATCAATCGGCATGATATTCGGTACAGTCTCATCTTGGATTGACAAGGTTACGTAGTATCCGTCAGCTTTTCGGGTAATTGTAGCTGTTTTAACTTTAAACCCGTCTGGGATTGACCTATGGTATATCATCTTGACTTGCCCAAACTTTGGTAGTTTTAATAAATTACCACTGATCGGATTTTTCCCAAGAGATGGAAAGGTCAAAGAACGGTACCGACCCTTACCTTTAAATCTAGGTTTACCGCTTCGTTTCCCGTTGCAATCGCCTTTAAGGTACCGTTTAAAGGCCAAATCTACCCGTTTTACTCAATCCTGCAAAACATGGGCGTGGATA
>NZ_JAAHHU010000154.1:0-12544 GCF_010672095.1 Moorena sp. SIO3I6
TACAGTGGAGCTTCCATTCGCACTAGACGACAAGCTCTCATCAGGATTTCTGGGTCAGAGATGCCCACATTGATATGGATGCTGGCAGTGACAACTTTAGTGCCGTAGGTGGTCTCAATGTAGGAATGGTAAGGATTATTGGGGTCAGAACGGTAAAAGCGATCGCTTCCAGCTAAGGACAGGGTACTTCCGGGAATTATTGTATAGTTACCCAAGCTTTTTAAATACTGTCGCAGCTGCTGTCGAGGACGCACTAAGGCACATAAGAGACGGTCATAGCAACATAAAGGAGCAGTGGTGTATTCTACATTGCGCTGATCTGGCTCTCGGACAAATCCGTCGAGGGATGCAACAATCTGATCGGAAAAACCGACAATATCCCCTTCGGGAGTGCCGGTATACATTTCTACTTCAAAGCCTTTGGATAGCAGCACAGTTTTTTTTATGGGGAATGCTAAATTGGGAGTGGGGAGTAGTGTTGGCCATAGCTATAGGGAATTTATCTACCTATATCTAGCTATCAATCTTATAAATTACGACCAAAGAATTCCTCCTTCTTTAGTTTGCCATTAAAGCTTAAACTGGCGATAGACCTCAAGAGCAGCACGGTAAAGTAAAGAGTGGCGATAGATCAGGGCATCGAAATCATTTCCGTAGCCACCACCAATCACACAAGCGACTGGTATGCCCGCTGCTATACAGGTACTCAACACTTGCATATCCCGACGGTAAATTCCTGTGTCGGTCAGGGCTAATTTCCCCAAGTGGTCTTCTACATGGGGGTCAACTCCAGCATCGTAGAGGACTAAATTGGGTTTGAATCCTGAGAGTAAGTCCGGAAGATACTTGGCTAGGGTTTGTAGATAGGCATCATCATCCATCCCCTTTGGTAGGGGAACGTCTAAGTCGCTTTTTTGTTTAGTGCTAGGGAAATTGACTTCACAGTGCATCGAAAAGGTGAAGACACTGTGGTCGTTTTGGAAGATAAAGGCGGTACCGTCTCCTTGGTGGACATCTAGGTCAACAATTAGAATTTTCTGCACTAGTCCCAGTTGTTGCAGGACACGAGATGCGATCGCTAAATCATTAAAGATACAAAACCCTGAGCCATAATTGGGAAAAGCATGATGGGTACCACCAGCAGTATTGAAGGCTAACCCTTGACTCAGGGCGAGTTTAGCGGTGAGAATCGTGCCACCTACGGCAGTACAAGTTCGCTTTACTAACGCTGGACTCCAAGGTAAGCCAATGCGTCGCACAGCTTTCGGGTCAAGGGTACCTTGACAGTAAGCTTGAACATAGGCGGGGGTGTGAACCAGGTGGAGCCAATCGAGTGGGGGAAGGTCTGGAGTGTGGAATTGTTTAGGAGTGGCAATGCCTTCTTGTAGCAGTAGTTGGTAGAGTTTCCCAAATTTAGGCATGGGAAAGCGATGCCCGTCTGGCAGAGGTGCGACATAGTCCTGGTGATAGACGATTGGCAAGTTCATGATCAGACAGGGTTTTCCAACTCGCTACACTTTTTTTTATAATCATCAACCAAGTCAAAGGAAGCATAGCATGAATGACCCTTGGAATACTTTTAAGCAACAGCCTTGGCTACCTCTGTCGAAAGTAGCTGCTTTGACCACTGTGCTGGTAGTTGCTCTAGAGAACTTATTGATATGGGTCTTGACTCAATCAGAAACTTTCCGTCTGCTACTATTTTCTAGACCCCTAGCAATCATCTGGTTTATGGCTGCGGCTATAGGAGTTGGGGTGTTAGGAGTTTATATTTGTGAACGTTGGCAGTCCCAGGTATTCCTGAAGACCTCTAGTCTCTGGGCTTTAGTGTTGTGCCTTATGGTCGGTTTATTGCTCAAGTCTCAACTGCCAATCCCTTTTGGGTTAGTTGGGTTTTCCATGAATGCTGTGATTGGAGTAATCCTAGGGGTGTTTTGGAAAGCTCGTCCTTACTGGCGTTATTGGAATTAGTTGGAAATTTAGAATTTAGAATTTAGAATTTAGAATTTAGAATGGAGAATGAATAATTAATAATTATAGCATTTCTAGGGTTTATGAGGTACGCTTTTAAACCTCAAAGTCCCCCTTATTAAGGGGGATTTAGGGGGATATATTTGTACCTCATGGCATAGATAATTGCTATAAGAATGGAGAATGAAGGATTTTAAATTATACCTTCGCTCCTAATAAATTATCGTGAATTACCAATTATCAATCCTCAATTATCAATCCTCAATTATCAATTCTACATTCTACATTCTTAATTATACATTTTGCCTAACCCACTCAATCAGATCTCGATGGCACTGCTTTTGAGTGCCACACCTAACGGAATTTTACTTATCCCTAAACTGGTTCAACCAATTGGTCAAATCCACTTCGGTTGCAAAATCTAACAACGCTTCTCCTAAATCCTCCAACTGCTCAAAGGATAATTCCTCAATTTGATTTTGTAATTGGGGATTGAGCTGACCTATGCGACGGTTAAGTAGACGGATAATTAAATTAAGTTCATTGCGCTTTCCTTGTTCTAATCCCTGTTCTAATCCCTGTTCTAATCCTTGACGAATAATCCGTTGATAAACTACCGATTCTTGCATCATATCCTCCCGAAAATAAGCTTGAATTAACTGCTCATCAAATTTCACCCCAGCCAACAGTTGCACGCAAGCAGATAGGTTACGCTGCTGTTGTCTATCTTCAATTCCGATCGATTTTGGCTGCTACCTGAGATAGCAAGGTTTCTGGGACTTCTGCTTGTGCTAACACAGCCAAGGGTAGTAATCCCGGCGTTGTTAGTAATGGTTGTGGATCACATTCCCAAATCCGAATCACCCGGTAGCGGAAGGATAGGTTCCTCTCGGTAAATTGATTCTCAAATACTCCCGCTAATCGGGTTGGTTTCAGGAAAATTATTACCTGCTCAATGTCTTGATGCAGTCGCTCATGGGGGAAACCCCCAAGACCGCGCTGCATCGCTATCACAGCGATACTGCCGATACAACCTTACCCAATAATCCAGCATCCGCAGGGGTAACGGAGGTTCAGATTGGGGTAGGGTTTGAAATTCCAAATGCAAAATAGCATCAGCAACTCGCACAAAAAACAAGGCATCTGCTCGAATTGGCTCTGTGCTCAATTCAGTGTTTAAAATTTCGATATCTTCTGCTGGTTGCTGGTTGAATAACCAACGGGTAAAGGCTTGGGTATATTTTTCAACTAGATATTTTAGGGTACTATCGTAAGTCATTCCATTAGGAAAAGTATGACCAAGTCAGTATATAGCATTTCTAGCTAATCAATGAACAATTTTGCTGATTTACCATAACATCAAAAACTATTATGATATCTTTTATTCTGTTCCCTGTTCCCTTTTTAGATCGCGCAAATTTGCCAGATTTTTACGAAAGGTTACAGTGTTAGGATGATTTGATACTAACTTCTTTTCTGCAATCTCCAATGCCTCGACAAAGAGGTGTTTGGCCTCATCATAGCGCCCCTGCTCATAGTAGAGTGTTGCCAAATTGTTAAGACTAGTGGCTACATCGGGATGCTCCTCACCCAGTAGCTGCTTAAACATGTCCAATGCCTGGAAAAAGAGGGGTTCGGTCTGATCGTAGTGCCCCTGATAATGGTAGAGTAATGCCAGGTTGTTGAGACTAATGGCGACATCGGGATGGTCTTGACCCAGCAGCTGCTTTCTCATTTCCAATGCCTGGATAAACAGAGGTTCGGCGTGATCATACTTCCCCTGAGTAGAATATAGTCCAGCTAGGTTGTTGAGACTTAGAGCCACAGAGGTATGGTTCTCACCCAGCAGCTGCTTTTGTATCTTCAATGCCTGGACAAAGAGGGGTTTTGCATCATGGTACCGCCCCTGATTATGGTATAGTGACCCGAGGTTGTTAAGACTTAGGGCTACATCGAGATGCTCCTCACCCAGCAGCTTCTTTTTCATCTCCAATGCCTGCATATATAGTGGTTCTGCCTGATGGTAACGCCCCTGAGATCGGTAGAGTGTTGCCAGGTTGTTGAGACTGGTTGCTACATCGGGATGATTCTCACCCAGGCGGCTTATCGTTATCTCTAAACATTGCTTACACCATGCTTCAGCCTCGTCATAGGTACCTTGACCTTCATATAATCTTCTTAAGCCAACAAAAGGCCATATTAAATCTTCATCCCTGAGCCAGTCAGTTAGGACTGTGGCAGCTTCCACTAAATGAGGGATGGCGGAGCTAACTGCTGCAATCTGATCGCGAGTTGGTGTAAAAGGAATTTCTTTTGCCACAGCCACAATTGTTTGACAAAAGCTTTCCTTATAGGAATCGGCCTCTGGTAATTGAGCCAGCTTGGTCAGGAAAAATTCTCGAATTAGTGGATGGAGTTGATAGGTTTGCTGTTCAGTCAGTTGCAACAGATTACGATTGATCAAAGAGCGATTGGCCGTAGGCCACGCTACGCGATCGCGTAATTCTTCCAATTCTTCTTGTGCTTCTTCCCAGTCATCTTCATCCTCAGTTTCGATAACACACTTCTCTACCAGTGACCACTCAAAAGGAGCTTGAGCAAACAGACTCAGACGACATCCCAACTGCTGGGCTTCTGGACAATCTTTCAAATCTTCCCAAGATAACTCAAAGGCTGCTGCTACTCCCAACTGGGCTGTCATTTCCCCTTCTTCTGTGGGGTCAAGTAATGCCTTAGCTGCTAATTTCTTTTTCTCTAAACGTTTCTGAACTTTAGCAATGGTTAAGGTCGGATGTAGATCTAAATATCGTCCGACTAACTCCAAACCCAAAGGCAAATACCCCAACCATTTACATAACGCTTCTGCTTCGGTTAGTTCTTTCTCAATGCGCTCTTTTCCAACAAGCTTACGTAATAATTCTAATGCTGCCTCTGGGGATAGTACATCCAAGTCAATTCGTCGGTAAGAAGCCCCTGGACGCTGACGACTGGTGACCAGTACTTTGAACCGGGATTCAGCTGGAGGTAAATAGGGTTTAATTGTTTGTTGGTAGTCATTGCTGAAAGAAGCGACATCATCCAGCACGATCAATACTGTTCCTTCTGGCCAATTTCTCCAGCAGTATCTTACCTGCTCGTTGAACTCTAGGTCATCTGGAATGGTTAATCCTAATTCCGTACGCCCAAAACTAACAACTTGAATCCCCAGATCTAGCCCGCGCACTGGAAACCAGCACCTACCACCAGGGTAGTTATCCTGATAACTTAGAGCATATTGTAGAGCTAATTCGGTTTTGCCCACACCGCCCATTCCGGCAATAGCACAAATGGCTAATCGATCGGTCTTTTGAAGTTCTTGATGGAGCTCCTTAAGTTGAGTGTCTCTACCGACAAAGTAGGGAGTGCCACGATTAGCAATGTTAGTGGGAGAATTTAATTTTTTTTTTCTTCCCGGTGCAATCGGTATAGTTAACTTTGCCAGAATTTCAAACGCAAAGGCACTGGCATTCTGTGCAGCTATTTCTTGCCAACCAGCAGCATCGGCTTCACTCTTGCTATCGATTAAATCAGAAATACCACGAATAATCAGTGCCGATACCTGGTGATTAGCATGAGCAGCTTGAAGCAAACCACTTCCTTCCATTTCCACTGCTACTGCATCACCATAGTTCTTCTGCAATAACTTAAAAGTACTGGAGTTCTTTGAAGCAACTACTTTTTCCCCAGCGGCGATCGGTGCGACTAACACCCTAGGGGAATCCACAGTAGAGTCAACAGATGTTAGTCTTTCTAACCAATCTGATTTTTTGGCTTCTGCTCTCGCTCGTTGAATCAGGTTATAGGATGCTTGTCCTACATCTGGTCTAGGTTCAAATTCTAGTGTGATTTTGCCAGATTCATAACCATATACTTTGGTAGCAGCTACCACATCACCGAGTTTGACATCTTTAATGCCTCCAGCTACTCCTACAAACAGAACAACATCAGGATCGAAGTAAGCGATCGCTCTTTCTGTTTCCATTGCTGCTCTGGTATTTCCCTGACCAATCTCAACAATTCCTACTTCCCAGGACTTACCATTATCTGAAAACTGTCCTAGTTCATAAACTGTCCCTTGTTCATGTTCTTCCTCTTGAATATTGCTCAAATGAGCCTTAACAGCAATGTATTCAACAGGAATAGCGGTTAATATAACTGCCCGGTTCATAAATCTTTGCTAGTTAACGTTAGTCAGATGTAAGCAACTAATCATTACCTGGCTGTGATCTCAGGTTTTGTCCAAACTTGTTGAATCAGTTAAAAAATATAGTTAACTATATTGTATTATTTTTATGTCCATAAAATTCAATCTTGATTTAGTCTAACAAAAAAAATACAGGGAGTCGGGTAAAAAAATATCATAATTCATTTTATATACCTAAAACAACTTATCGGATATAGTTGATTTTTTTATTTCCTGTTTCCAAGGCTATCAGTAAATTAAATCCACAAAAAAAAAGGAACGCTAACATTTTTAATATGTATCCCGTTTGCGATTATAACTTCTACTTGGTGGTGCGTTACGGGGCGGGTTATCCCAATAGTAGCTACAAAGTTAAAAGGCGAGCCAGCCCCTAACGCACCCTACGCACTAAATTCTTAATTCTACATTCTTAATTCTACATTTTATTCGAATTACTCCTCAAAAAAAAATTCTAAAAACCCTTGACAAAATAGTTTATAATCGTTATGATTATAGTTGTAAACTTCAAAAGCAATTTTGAACTATGCCTGACAACTTTCGCCCAGATCCACAAAACAATCCTGAGGATATCACTCCTAGTAATACTCCTCAGGAACCTTCTCCAAAAAAATACCCCATTAAGCACATTTTGAAGGGTTCCCGCCGGGCAATAAACAACACCATGCAGACCCTTTATGCACGGGGTTACGCCGAAATCTCGGAGTGGAGCCCCCTTCAGCCGACGGGAATTCCTGGCGAATTCATCACCATGATGACCAAGTATTTAAATTTGGGTTAAACTATTAAATTATAGGGGGGGTAACCCCCCTGGCCAAAGTATCAGTTTTGTTCACGTAGCGTGACCTTTGGTCAATCCTATGGGATCATTTCTGGATTGGTTTAGAAAGTTGAGGCATAACTAAAAACTCCTAGCCGTGGAAGGTTTTCTGCGGCTATTTTTTTTTGGTTTAAGGTTAGAAGGTTAGAAGGTTGAAGGTTAGAAGGTTGAAGGTTAGAAGGTTTAAGGTTATTAAAGGTTGAAGGTTAGAAGGTTTAAGGTTAGAAGGTTTAAGGTTATTAAAGGTTGAAGGTTAGAAGGTTTAAGGTTAAAGGTTATGATATCGAAATTAGCGTTAATAACAATATCTGGTATTTCTCCATTTTTCCATTTCCCGATTTTCCCACACTTCCCTCTGTTTGCCTTTCTCTGGTGGGATTAGTGAGAGTATTGAATACGTACGAAATAAGTACTAGTTGATAAACAACTGTCTTGATCGAGTCACTGATATCATCTAAAGAATGAAGAATGTAGAATGTAGAATGTAGAATGTAGAATGTAGAATGTAGAATGTAGAATGTAGAATGTAGAATGTAGAATGTAGAAGGAACTCAATTCTCAATTCTCAATTCTCAATTCTCAATTCTCAATTCTCAATTCTCAATTCTTAATTCTCAATTCTCAATTCTCAATTCTCAATTCTTAATTCTTCATTCTCAATTCTTAATTCTCAATTCTACCAGACCCTACCTGAGTTTATGGGTTGACTTAGGGTTTCAGCCTGAGAGGGAGTAGTTGATTTTAAAACTGCGATCGCTTTTCCGTATTGAGGATCCTTGCTAGTGCCACGCCATCCCGGTTGACGAGATAGCTGTTGCCGTTGCTCAAGGGTCAACTCTTGGCGAATATCGGGCACAATTCCTTTTAAACTAATATCTTCACCACTGGGTAGGTAGTAACGAGAGACAGTCACCGTTAAACCTGAACCATCGGATAAGGCATGGACAGACTGGACAGCGGCTTTACCAAAGGTCCGAGAACCGATAACAGTAGCGCGTTTGTTATCTTTGAGAGCACCAGTTAGAATCTCACTAGCACTAGCCGAGTTACCATCCACTAGAATCGCTAAGGGCAGATTGGTCAAGGCCGTTCGATTAGCGGTGTATGCCTGTTTACCACCGATCCGGTCTATAGTGCTAACAATTTCTCCCTCTTGCATCCACATCCGGGCAATTTCAATACTCGAAAAAAGCAATCCGCCTGGATTTCCCCGCAGATCTAGGACATAAGCATTCACCTTCTGCTGATTTAGGTTCCTAATTGCCCGTTGCATTTGTTCAGCTGCATGGGAACTAAATTCATTTAAGCTAATATAACCCACTCGCAGATTCCCTTCTTGCTTGACGCTGTAACGAACAGAGGGGATTTCTATCTGAGCTCGGGTTAGTTGTATCTCAAAGATTCCCTGTCCTGGTCGAGCAATCCGCAAAGTCACTGATGTTCCCACTTTACCCCGGATTAGTCCCGACGCATCTTCGAGACTTAACCCTTTCGTAGATTTGCTATCTACAGCTAAAATCCTATCCCCAGCTTTAATACCTGCCTTAAACGCTGGGGAATTTTCAATCGGTTCAATGATCAACGGGGTCTCGGTCTGCTTTTCTATTTCCATGCGAATACCTACACCAGACAGTTCACCAACGGTTTGGTTTGTCAAGGCTTGGAACTTTTCTGGCTCTAAAAAGCGGGTGTAGGGGTCTTCTAAGGTTTTTAGGGCTTTCCGAATCGCTTTATAGGCTTCTTCCTTTGAAGCGTAGCTTCTGCTGAGGAGTTCGTGCCTAGTCGCTTGCCAGTCAACTTGGTTAAAGGTGTTATCGACATATTCCCGATTTACAGTTTGCCAAACTTCATCAACAATTGTTTTGGGGCTATCCTGAAATGCTACAACCACAGAGCTACCATTAATCGGTGTTGCCCAAGACCAAACTGCTGTGGTTGCGATCGCTCCAGTGAAAAGAACACGTTTGAGTCGGGGGAAGTTTTTCAGGGATTGTCTCATGGATATAAGGCGGCAAACTACTTAATTACTTAATCTATTTAGTGTTTTATAAATTCAACCATTATTGAGGTTTTTGTTAACCAGCTCTAGGATTGCCCATGGCTATGAGCTACTGAGACTACCTAGCTATTACTACTAATCCTACTGATGATAATAACGAAAAAAAATTATTTTATAGTTTTAGTTTCTGATCTGATATACTAAAGGAATATTCGTCTGTCGGCTAATACCGCGAACTTACTCACCAAGTTTTACTCACCAAGTTTCACTCACCAAGTTTCACTCACCAAGTTTCACTCACTAAGTTTCACTCACCAAGTTTCACTCACCAAGTTTTAGTCACTAAGTTACTCTAGAGGCTATAGTTTTTAATATACGATTTAATAATATAATTTTAATATACTGAAATCCAGCAACTATAGCAGACTGCCGTTGTGCCAGTTCCAGAACTGAACTGCTGTGGGGACACAGACTGCCATCGCGGCAGCAAAATATTCACTGATTTAGAGCCCAGCTCAGGTTCCCCGATCAGGAGTCAAGCGCACCGAGGGAGTCGCGAGTCGGGATGCAGCGCAGACCTAAGGGGGTTAATCCCATTAGCGGCTGCATCACTATTGCCTATTGCTAGCATGCCTATTGTCTTGAAAGGATAAGCAATATTGCTCAAAGGTTACTGAAAATTACTCTATCTTTTAAGCAGTAAGCTATAAGCCATTCCCGTAGCGTGGCCAAAAGACCAAGGCGAATGGCCAACTGCTGAGTGCTGAGTGCTGAGTGCTGAGTATCTGTCTAACCACCAGCAACAGCTGTGACAATACTCACTTCATCCCCATTGTTGAGTTTTGTTTCTGTATTGTCCAACAAGCGGATATCTTCCCCGTTCACGTAGAGATTCAAAAATCGACGGGGTTTACCCTGCTCATCGCACAGTCGTTGTTTAATGCCAGGACAATTACTTTCCAGGGATTCGATCAGTTCAGAAACATTCGTTCCCTCGCATTCTACTGTTGCTTGCTCTTGGGTATATTTTTGTAAAGGAGTAGGAATTAAAACTTTTACAGCCATAATCAATATCTTGCTTTGAATTCTCAATTTTGAAGGTTGAATGGTAAGCCATCAGCTATCAGCAATCAGCTATCAGCTATCAGTTATCAGCTATCAGTTATCAGCTTATGGGTTATCACAGGCTAGAAGCCTGTGCCACGCTACTAGATCGATGCTTTTGAATAAAATCAGATGATAGCTGACTGCTGATTGCTGACTGCTGACTGCTGACTGCTGATTGCTGACTGCTGACTGCTTAAACTAAAACTTGCTGCCATTCCAGACGGTCTAGGGTGTTAGCCCGCTCTAATGCTTGCTCGAAATTGTCTAGTTTTGGTTCAATTACCAAAGGTTCACCCACATAACCTTGAACTGCTTCTTGGGTCTTCAAGCCATTACCAGTGATGTAGGCTACTGTAGTTTCATCGGGGTCAATTTTACCAGCTTCTACCAACTTCTTGAGTACAGCAATTGTAGTACCTCCTGCAGTTTCTGTGAAGATTCCTTCGGTTTCTGCTAGCAACTTCATCCCTTCGATAACTTCTGCATCAGTCACGGATTCAATGTTTCCGTTAGTTTTCTTAGCTATTTCTAAAGCGTAGATGCCGTCGGCTGGGTTTCCAATCGCAATGGATTTAGCAATAGTGTTGGGCTTGACTGGAGTAATAAAGTCCCGTCCTTCTTTGAAAGCTTGAGCGATCGGGGAGCAACCTTCTGCTTGAGCACCACTGAAGCGCACTGATTTATCTTCTACTAGACCGACTTTGATGAATTCTTGGAAGCCTTTGTAGATTTTGGTGTATAGGGAACCTGATGCCAAGGGAGCAACAATATGATCCGGTAGTTGCCAACCTAGTTGTTCAGCGACTTCAAAGCCCAGAGTTTTAGAGCCTTCTGAGTAGTAGGGACGTAGGTTAATGTTCACAAATCCCCAACCGTGGGTGTTGGCTACTTCACAACAGAGGCGGTTGACTTGGTCGTAGTTGCCTTTGACTGCCATTAATGTGGGGTTGTAAATCAGAGTGCCCATCACTTTACCCGCTTCCAGGTCAGCAGGGATAAACACGCAGCAGTCGAGTCCAGCATGAGCTGCGATCGCAGCAGTAGAATTCGCTAAGTTTCCAGTACTAGCACAGGATACCGTTGAGAAGCCTAACTCCCGTGCTCTACTTAGAGCTACTGATACCACCCGGTCTTTGAAGCTGAGGGTGGGCATGTTGACGGCATCATTTTTAATGTAGAGATTTTTTAACCCTAAGCGTCTAGCCAACCGAGTCGATTTGACTAAGGGAGTCATTCCTGTACCCACATCAATATAGTTATCAGTAGCAAGGGGTAAGAAAGAACGATAGCGCCAGATCGATTTCGGACCTGCCTCAATGCTCTGCCGGGTTACATGGCTTCTGAGGGTACCGTAGTCATATTTTACTTCCAACGGACCAAAGCATTCCTCACAAACGTGCATTGCCTTGGGCTCATACTCCGCACCACACTCTTTACACTTCAATTTGGTAAATGCGGTAGATGCCTGGGTTTTGGGAGTAATTGTGGCTTGGCTCATGGGTATATCTCTAATTACGCTCTCTAATTACGTTCCGTCAAGACTTGATTAAAAGTAACATACCTCAAAATGTCCGTCAACCATACCCGACTTTTTTAGTCGGGATTAATTGCACCCCTTAAAGACTCATCATTAAGCAGTCAAAATTACTGTCAAGTTAAGTACAAACTTTTGGTGCGATTAGTGATATATGGCTGTGTGTAGGGAACAGGGAACAGGGAATAGGCAAGAGGCAAGAGGCAACAGACAAAAGTAATCCCCCCGACTCCCGATTCCCGACTCCCGACTCCCGACTCCCGACTCCCGACTCCCTAGTAGCGCTGGTGGAAACCGTTATAGTATCTTTCCGAAAGCCGAAAATCATTTCCAATCCCTAAATAGTCCCTCAACTATCCCATGGGCAAGATAGCTAGAAAATATAAATTCATCATCACTTGTCTGACTACTCTAATTTTCATTAGTGCTGGCAGCGCCTCTGCTCAAGACACAGTTATCTTTAGCAGAAAAGATATCTTTCATCCCGTTATCGCTAAAAACGGTATGGTTTCCTCTCCAGAACGCTATGCCTCACAAGCTGGTTTAGCGGTTTTAAAAGAAGGTGGCAATGCTGTTGATGCTGCGGTAACCATTGGGTTTACCCTAGCGGTAACCTTACCGCGAGCTGGGAATCTCGGTGGCGGTGGCTTTATGCTCTTACATCTGGCCAAGGATAACCAAACCATTGCTATTGATTATCGGGAGAAAGCACCAATCGCTGCTACTCGTGATATGTTCCTGGATAATAATGGTGAGGTTGACCCAGAAAAGTCTCGATACAGTTATTTATCTGTAGGTGTTCCTGGTACCGTAGCTGGGTTAACCATGGCACTGGAAAAATACGGCACTATTTCCTTAGAACGGGCATTACAA
>NZ_JAAHHU010001540.1:0-1176 GCF_010672095.1 Moorena sp. SIO3I6
CCATATAAATGACGCATTCGAGACCAAATCGAGCACATACTGTTGCGGTAGCCACACCATGCTGACCCGCTCCCGTTTCAGCAATGATGCGCCGCTTACCCATGCGCTGGGCTAGCAATACCTGAGCGAGAGCGTTATTAATTTTGTGAGCACCGGTGTGATTTAAATCTTCCCGTTTTAAATAAATCCGTGGTCCACTACCATCAGATTTGGTATAGTAGTTACTCAGACGTTCAGCAAAATAGAGAGGACTAGGACGTCCTACATAGTCTCGCAGCAGTTGTTGTAGTTCCTGTTGGAAATCCGGGTCATTACGGTATTGTTCAAAAGACTGCTCTAGTTCACTTAGAGCAGGCATCAGGGTTTCTGGAACATACTTGCCACCAAATTTCCCAAAACGTCCCAAAGCGTCCGGTTGTTGGGTCTGGTGATCCCTATGGTCACCGATACTAAGGGGTAGGGGTGTTTTAGTCACAGCGGTGTTACACAATTTCTAGAACGAACATCTCGACTATTTATTATAAAACCCAAAATCCCTTACCACCAGTCCTTAAGCATTTTGTATCAACATTAACAATTATTTTTGAGTTAATGTAGAAAAGTAATCACCATAATGACCAACTCGGTGCCTAAGTAGATTACCATGAATGAACCAACTGATCAACAAATTAACAATCACTCCAATTCTGTAGAGCCAGATGTTCAGCCAAAGGTCAGTGTCGAAGAATTCAGTATTAGTGGTAATGACCTGATTGACAAAGTTAAAGACCTAATTGATCAGGGTAATATTCGCCGAATTATCATCAAAAATGACCAGGAGCGGATTTTGTTGGAGATTCCGCTAACTTTTGGAGTATTAGGAGGAGTTACTGCTATTTTCTTGGCTCCTTGGTTACTCGCCCTGGGAGCGATCGGGGCATTGGCGGCTCGATTGAAAGTAGTGGTAGAACGAAAGGAATAGTGGTCTAGATATCGACGATATCTACCCTAACGCCTAAACAGCTATGGGAGATCCTAGAGAAAGATTGCGCGCGATCGCTAAAAATATCTTTAACAAAACTCGCGGAATTCCCCACCCTCTTTCAGGGTGGGGATGGATAGCGAGCCAGGAAATTCATCTTATCCCTTGACATCTTACTATAAAATATATATACTATTAAGCAAGGTCGATAACGA
>NZ_JAAHHU010001541.1:0-1176 GCF_010672095.1 Moorena sp. SIO3I6
AGCTTGAGCAATTCCTGTATTACGGGCTACGGATACGCCTTGGTTGGCTTGGGCAATAAATTTCACCCTTTGATCAACTAGCCCAGCAGCCCATTGCTCAACACCATCCGAGCTACCATCGTCAACAATTAATATTTCAAAGTCAGTAAAGGTTTGCCGAAAAACACTATCCACCGTTTCCGGGAGATAGTTCATGGAATTATAGGCAGGAATAACAACAGAAACTTTTGGCATTTTGAAGTTTACATATAATAATTAGCGATACTTTAGTTATTTGAACTGATACTCGTTTTTAGCTATTAACTTTTTGGTCACCAACTTTACGAATAAATTTTCCCGATTTTCCTACAAATACAGAACTCTCATAAACATCCTTTACAACTACATAACCAGCACCAATTACAGCATTATCTCCAATCGTAATCCCACCAACCAATAATCACCACATTGGAGCCGATATCTACATTATTGCCATTTTTTTTTTCAACCGCTATAGGAACCATATGGTAATTTTTTAATTCCCAAATTATAACCAAATTATTAGCTACATTATAGTACATAAATGCCGAAATAACGAACCATATTCCATCATTTTTTTAGATATAAAATAACTTAAAGTTTGAGACTTACCCGTAGCGAAACTAGTTAAAAAGAACTTGCTTGTGTTCCTCTGTAAAGAGTTATTAGTTCTGTGTCTGAAAGTTTTTGATCACTCTTTTTGCCCATAAAGTAAAAACCTGATGCCGAATCAAATGTACCCGATTTATTAATTAGATAGTAGTCAAAATATTTCAACCAAAAAGATGTCAGTCTGGCAATAACCTTAATCAAACCTCTTGCCATAGGGCTCTTAACAAAACTTAAAATAAAGTATTGATATGACCAGGCTAATGCCATTCCTGGTCCACACACAGCACCACTAGAAATTTCTTCAAATTTGCGGAATAAACGACGATGTCCTAAGTGAGTGAAGCGAGTAAAATCATATCTTCCTAGGTGTACTTGTTGCATAAACGGAGTTTCTGAATAAACTAAACCATCTTTTTTGAGCACTCGATGAATTTCTTCAACACAACGGGATGGATCTACAACATGTTCAAGGACTGCTTGGATTATGACTCCATCAAATGAATTATCTTTAAAAGGAATATTGTGGGAGTCAAAAATTACTGCTAT
>NZ_JAAHHU010001542.1:0-1174 GCF_010672095.1 Moorena sp. SIO3I6
GTTTTACTTTTTCTTGATTTCAGCATTTGCGCTGTGGGCGGATGGGTTAGTGGAGAAAACTACTATAATCACCAATTTAATTAACATTGTGTTTGCCATAAGTCTGTTAGTGGTTTCAATTTTATACCCTTTAGGTTATCAAGCCGGTAACGATAATTTTAAGATTCCTATCTATATTGCACTTACTCTAGTTTTGGGCGTATTGACCTATCGAGGCTATAAAATACTCCAAGATTGGAAAATTATTCTTTTCCCAATTTTCTCAGTTGGAGTAAATTTAACGTTTGTGTTTCTTTTAGATAAGTTTGGAGGGAATCCTTATACTGATCCACAAGTGACTTTCAATGCTTTATTTCATATCCTTCACGATTTAGTAGGAACCGAAGCTGGATTAGTCATCTTTACCTGGCTTGTCTATAGTAAAGGAATTGCTCAAACAAACTACAAAGCTACATTAGCGACAAAAAAAAATTAGTATTTACTAATTTTGATATATACCAGTTCTCAATTTGCCAGGGTAATCCTAATCAAAAACAATAGTGACAGTGGCGGGGTGCGGAATGTGGGTGATTAATTTATTTTCAATAATCAGCTAGTAAGCGTTCCCGTAGTGTCGGATATTCCGCATCGCCCTCTAACAAATGGGTATCTCTCGGAGATCCCCTTAGCGGTGTACTTTCAAGTATTCGATCCATAGTCTTAGTCATTTGTCAAAAAAAATTTAGATGGCTTTGCCCTGGGGCTAAAGCCCTGCGTCTCCTTGGCACTAGGGACAAGCAAAGGCTCATACCAGTCTTCTAGGATCTGGTGTGAGCCTTTGTTCACGTTGAGCTGCGAGTGTTTGAATTTTCTGTTTCCTAGTTTTAGAGTAGTGTCAAGGAATCTAAACATCACTATCTGGGCATCCTGAGAGTTTCTTGCCCAATCAAATTCTGAATATGCTACAAAGATGGTTACCTAAGCTAGGTCAACCTTAATCGAGAGGATAGTTTTACACCGGTGGGAAATTTCAGTCAGCTCTTAGAACCAATTGCTAACCAATTTAGAATTTTAGGTATTCCTGAGCCAGTGGTGCATTGGGGACACCCATTGATGATGGGAATTGTGGTATTGATTATGGGTAGCTTTGTGGGAATAGCAGGATGGCGTGGCCGAGTAGTATCTGATCCTGAAA
>NZ_JAAHHU010001543.1:0-1174 GCF_010672095.1 Moorena sp. SIO3I6
CAACCAGTAGAAATCAGAGAATATCGTGGCCCCTTGTATAAATGCCCAAATTGTAGGTGGTGTGGCTACAGTTTGATGCCACCGGGAGTTAAAGAAGGATTCAGCTATGGGGGAAGACTTTGTAGTATCGTGGGCTGGTTGGGTTATGGCGGAAACCTGACATGGCGGAAACAGGAGTATTTTGCCTTTATATGTCTTGGGGGTTCCCATTTCTCAGGGGAGTCTGGCAAAAATGCAGCGTTGGTTCCAACAGAGCAAGTAACCTTCTTATCAACAGTGGCGCTCCTTACATTAAACAGCCGGGAGTTAGGTGTGTAGATCAAACAACTTATTGTATAGATGGCATCAAGTATTGGTTATGGGTCGCTACCAGTGACCAAGTTTGCGCCTTGATGTTAGCCCCGACCCGCAGTTCTGCCGAACTAGAAAAATTGCTGGGCTCAGATTTTGAGGGAATACTCAGCAGTGATTGTTAATGTGCTTACTCTCCACAAGGTGCAGCATCCTTCGCAGAAGTGTTTAGCACATCTCGAGAGGGACTTAAAAGCCAATGAGACGTGTAGATTTAAGGGCAATCGTGAGGAAAGCAACTATGGTCGAAGCCGTTTTGTGGCCATCAAGAACGGTTCATCGGGACTATCAACAGCGGATTATTGAGTCGAGAAGAGTTAGCAGGGTACAGAAGTGTCATAGAAACAAAATTAAAAGAGGTTTTGTCACCAGACAGTTACCCAAAAGCCGCCATCAGATAAGTTCATGTTTATGAGGCGACTTGAACGTCATTGGGATGAGTGGTTTACTTTTTTGTCTCATCCAGAAGTCAAACCTGACAACAATGATGCTGAAAGAGCTTTACGCCCTATTGTTGTTCATCGAAAAGTTAGTGGTGGGGCAAGAAGCGATTGGGGTGCGCAGTTAGTAGCCCAAATGTTCAGCTTTTTGGAGACGATGCGATGGCAAGGAAATAACGCGTTCGCGAAGCGGTTCCAAAGGAACATCTCCCAATTGTGTGAATTATTGTCTTTGGCTGGTCGAAGTCCCCCTGGTCTGAGGGGGTGACATGCAAGCTAAAATCCTTATTGGGTAATACTTTCAGCCGATATGTTACAAAAAGATACATACTAGTTTGGCCTGACCTTGGACGTAGTTATAAGGGTTTTAGCTTCTAGAACAT
>NZ_JAAHHU010001544.1:0-1174 GCF_010672095.1 Moorena sp. SIO3I6
GGTTAGAGCTGGTAACGAGAGTCATTCCAACCATAAATTGGGTCTTTTGACTGCTCTTTTTGGCGATTTTTTCTGATCTGAGTTGCTCTAATCAGGGTTTGCTTGACAATACTGACCAGGTTATACCATGTTATGTTCTGATTTTTGAGTAATTCCCGGATTTCTTGCAGAGCCAGTTTAGCGGCTAGAGATTCGGTGTCTTCTTCTGGTCTGATTGGTGTACAAACCCTGATCGGGTCTCGTTGCACGGCAGCAAAGGCTTGACGCACAGTAGTGCTAATCTGCTGCCTTAGTTTTTTGTTACCCTTTAACTGCTGCTGACGCCTCCCCTCTTCACTGGAAGCATACAGCGGTGGTAAACGATTGAGGGCGTAGGTAGCCACTTCTACCTGGTTGATATACTTAGCTAGCTTTGGAGAAAGTCGAGACTTTTGACGCTCTACTTCCTGAGTCACTAAGATTTCCATGACATTTTGATATGTTATTGCTTGATGTAATCGATGTGCTTCCATGACTTAACCAGTTAGATATTGCAATAAATAAAAAATCCTTGACGAGTGGCAAGATCAAAGATGGCAAGGTGAAAGACATTTTGTTTTACCTACGCAAGAACCAGCTCGTCAAATACCCTAATTGGGGTTACCATTTCTTAGTAACCCCTTTTTTGAACTCCTGTTGGATTAGCTTTGAGCTTCTACTACTGTAGTGAAGCTCTTTTAGATAGCTGTTATGTATCCTCTCAGGAACTCTAAACAATAGCTCTTTAGTATTTTTTTAGATTTGAGCTTAACCCCACACCTGGCCAGGGGAATCTGGTACTCACAATAATAACTCATCTTTTTGTTTCCGCCTATGATATATATCACAGGCAAAAGCCATGGTTGCGATCGCAATCCCAATGGTGAACCAGTCGCATTTTGTATAAATCTAGTACTAATTACTAAGTACTCAGGTCTTGATCAGAGTTTTTACTTATTACAAATTACCTAGGATGGCTAGAGCGATAATTATGTGTTATAATTAAAGGGTTTGGTTATTTTTTTTGACGACGCTGGATAATCTTTTCAGATACTTCTAAATCGACCTGGACTTTTCTAATTGCTAAGTCTGCGGGTAATCCTCTGAGATACCAGCGGTATACCTTGGCTAAGGTAGATTCATCGGCTTCAGCCAT
>NZ_JAAHHU010001545.1:0-1171 GCF_010672095.1 Moorena sp. SIO3I6
CCATCACATTTTTCAGGGTACCCCCTAGTTCTACACCGAGGGGGTCTCGATTGGTGTAAACCCGGAAATTTGGCGAAGAAAACGCCTGTTGTAGTATCTGAGTTGCTTTTACATCTGTGCTAGCTACTACTGTAGCGGCTGGGAGTCCTTGTTTAATTTCTTTGGAAAGATTCGGACCCGATAGCACCACTACAGGATTGTTAGGAAATTCAGCTTGCCAGATTTGAGAGGGAGTACGGGTAGTTTGCAAATCTAACCCCTTAGTGGCTGTGACCAAGATCACGTCAGGAGACACTGATAATCCCTTTAGCTGTTGCGCTACAGAATTTACCCCCGACATGGAAACAGCAGACAAGATAATACTGCTAGATTTTATAGCATCTGCTAATTTTGTCTGACTCCGACGGGACCACAAACAAACCTGATCACCGTTTTTAGAGGCTAAGCTATAGAGGGCTGTACCCCAAACACCAGCTCCGATTATAGTGATTTTGGTCATTTTGATTGTTAGTTGTTACTTGCCATTCTCCTGCAACTATGCAACTGTTCATCGGGGATAGCGATGCATTAATTCTCGAACTTGCTCGGCATGATAGGAACTGCGGGTGAGGGGAGAAGAAACAACTTGGAGGAAACCGAGGGATTCACCATACTCTTTCCAAGTATCAAATTGGTTAGGGGTTATAAATTCAGAAATTTTTAGGTGTTTTTGAGTGGGTTGAAGATACTGACCAATAGTTAAAATGTCGCAGTCTACTTCCCTTAAATCCGCCATGACTTGCCGGACTTCAGCATCAGTTTCTCCTAAACCTACCATTATACCAGATTTGCTGTAAACCGATGGAGCCAAGTTTCGCGTCCGCATCAGTAATTCGAGGGAACGCTGATAATCCCCTTGAGGCCTTACTTTCCGATAGAGTCGGGGTACCGTTTCTGTATTGTGATTGAGGACTTCGGGTTTAGCTTGAAGAATCGTTTCGAGGGCATCCCAGTTCCCGCACAAGTCTGGGATTAAAACCTCAATAGTGGTATCAGGTGAGACCAGGCGAATGGCTTCAATGCACTGTACAAACTGGGAAGCACCACCATCAGGTAAATCATCCCGGTTGACAGAGGTAATAACTACATGATTTAAACCCATGCGCTGCACGGCTTCTGCTAGCCGTGTGGG
>NZ_JAAHHU010001546.1:0-1171 GCF_010672095.1 Moorena sp. SIO3I6
TTTGGCATTCCCATATTGCTTGGATTGTGAATGTGGATTGGCAGCCTCCCTATAAGTATGCTCCTGACCTAATCAAGGACAAGCTGATCCGAAGAATAGACAACCTCTACGTCTTTTGGGTATTGCTGTCCCTGTTAATTCCTGGTTTCCTGGGTGGAGTCTTGACTGGTTCTGTCTCAGGATTCTTAGGTGGTTTAATCTGGGGCGGAGCATTTCGGATTTTTATGGTCCGTCAAATCACCTTTTGTGTCAACTCAGTTTGCCACCTCTGGGGAAACGAGCTGTTTACTACCTCTGATATGAGCAAGAACAATCCTATCATCGCCATCTTGACCCTTGGTGAAGGGTGGCACAATAATCACCATGCTTTTCCCAACTCAGCAAGATTTGGACATCATTGGTGGCAACTTGACCTGGGTTGGTTATTCATCCTGCTACTTAAGCGCTTAGGACTGGCCTGGAATGTCAAATTACCATCCTCAGACCAACTGCAACTTAGAAGCATCTAATCCCAACATTAAGAATTTTAGGTGAACTACCCCTCGCTGCTTAGACCCTGGCGAGGGGCTTTCTACTTCACGGGGAACTGTCTTGTAGAGGCTTGATAGACAATCTATCTAGATGTTCCCTCCCCCTGTTAAACTATAAAAGAATATTTTGCTCAAAGCTAAGGTTGTAAAGCCTTGGAATTCAAGACCAGGCTGCCCTATGGTCGTCGCTAGGATGTCAAATCCAGGAGAAAAACATTAGTGCTAACAATTGGCGTAAATATTGACCACATTGCCACAATTCGTCAGGCACGGCGCACTGTAGAACCTGACCCAGTCGCAGCAGCGGTGTTGGCAGAACTAGCTGGTGCGGATGGCATCACTGCACATCTAAGAGAGGACCGACGTCACATTCAACAGAGGGACATTGCTCTGTTAAGACAAACGGTGCGGACTCATCTGAATTTGGAAATGGCACCTACCGATGAAATGGTAGCGATCGCTCTAGAGGTCAAACCCGATTACGTTACCCTCGTACCAGAAAAACGAGAAGAAGTGACTACCGAGGGAGGGCTAGATGTAGCAGGGCAAATGCCTCGCCTTAGTGAGGTTGTAGCCCAGTTACAGAGTGCTTGTATTCCGGTTAGCTTATTTATAGACGCTGATCCTGCCCAAATCGATGC
>NZ_JAAHHU010001547.1:0-1171 GCF_010672095.1 Moorena sp. SIO3I6
CCTAAAGGCCACGCTACGCGAACGCCTCATGGGGTACTTACCAACTAAATATATTATTAGAGCCGAAATCTTGGATAGATTATCGGCAATTTTGCGCTGCATCAAGACAGGGAATCAGCCTCAAATATAGCAGAAGTCAGAAGTCAGAAGTCAGAAGTCAGAAGTCAGAAGTCAAACTCTTGCGCTTACTTAGGTTTGAGACTTTTGTCATGTCCTAACTGCCCTGGCGACTGCTATATATTCAGATGCGTTCGCGAAGCGTGGCCAAACGCGCCCCGCGTGGCCCAAAGGCCAAGGTCAATCGCATTTAGGGTTAGTTTTTTCTTTCATCATTAGTTTTTACTTTCATCACTTAATCTTTTAGCTAACTTTACTGACTCTTAAAAATTAAATCCAGGAATGTTTGATTAAATATTGATAGTAGTTTTTTATATCAATACATATGAAATTAACTCACATTAGTGCTTCTTTAGTATTCCTGGGAGCGATCGCAGTTACTCCAGCTTATGGAGCCTCCGTATCATTCACTCCAATTGGGTCGCAATTAGACCAAGATGCCATCAATGACCTCCAAGTCAATGTTGGTGACACCATTGATGTCTTTTTCACTTTAGATACTAGCGGTCTCACTGCTAATTTACAGTCATTAGACCTTCTTTTTCAACAAGATCCTACTGAGCTTATTACTCTAGACGTATTTAGGACAGATGCAGATCGAGCTGCTTTTTCAGACTTTAGCGGGAGCCCAGTAGAAAACCCACCCTTTGGAATACCTACAGTACTTTTTCAACGTAGTGATTCAGTTGGAGTTTCTCCAAACTCTACTCTAGAAATAGTTGGGGCAACTTACGAAGTACTGCCTGGGTTTAAGAATGATGGATTGCCTGACTTAGCAGTTACCGTTAGCTCCGCAATTGATGCCAATGGTATAGATGTCACCAATCTCTTTAATCCAGTTAGCCAAAGTCTTGATGTTCAACCCGCTCCTGTTCCTGAAACCACATCACTGTTAGGTTTCTTAGGATTAGCTGCTGTGACTACTCCCACATCAAATCAAAGATTATGATGTGGGCTTCTCAAACTCACGAATGAGACTTGCTGCTCCTCGGCGGATGCCGACGCTACGCGAACGATATCCTGTACCGATTTACCACAGCCATTAAGCGGCAGT
>NZ_JAAHHU010001548.1:0-1171 GCF_010672095.1 Moorena sp. SIO3I6
TATGTGGCCGTTGCTGCCGCTGAATTAGCTACGGCAAAAGCAGCTGTTCAACAAGCTCAGGCTAATTTCAATGTAGCTTATGTGCGATCGCCCCGTTCCGGTCAAGTGCTTAAAGTTCAAACGTGGCCTGGTGAAATTGTTAGTAATAATGGCATTGTTGAAATTGGGCAAACGGATAAAATGTACGTCAATGCAGAGGTGTATGAAACCGATATTAAGAATGTTCGTTTAGGTCAAACCGTTAAGATTTTAAGTGATGGTGTTGTCGGTGACTTACAGGGGATTGTGGATGAAGTAGGATTACAAATTGGCACAAAAGATGTATTAGGGACTGACCCAGTTGCTGATGCAGATGCCCGAGTGGTTGAAGTTAAAATTCGTCTTAATTCTGAAGATAGTCAACGGGTTGCCGGGTTAACAAATTTACAGGTTAATGTGCTTATTGATACAGCTTCAAAAATTTCAGACTTGGGGCAATAAAACTGCAAGGAATTTTAAGTGAACTAATAGGATAAAATAATGTTTCGTAAACTTCCTACGGCTTGGTTACAACTCCGACATCAAAAAGTCAGATTAATTGTTGCCTTATCCGGTGTAATCTTTGCCGTTGTAATTGTCTTTATGCAACTGGGAATCCGAGATGCTTTATTCAATAGTTCTGTTCGCTTTCACGAAGGGTTACAAGGAGATTGTTTTTTAATCAGTCCCCGTTCAACTTCGTTAATTGCCATGCAAAGTTTCCCGGAACGTCGTTTACTTCAATCTTTGGCTTTTGATGAGGTGGAATTTGTTAGTCCAATATATTTAGGCTTTGCCCAGTGGAAAAATCCAGAAACTAAAAATTCTTGGCGCAATATTTTTATTATTGGTATTGATTTACGTCATCAACCTGTAGATTATTCAGGTTTTTTTGAATTTTCAGATCAACTTAAAATTACCGATCAAGTTTTGTTTGATCAAGATTCTCGATCTGAATTTGGACCAATTGCTTCAGATTTTAAGCAAGGGAAAGTAATTCAATCAGAACTTGGCAATCAAGACAGTAATCGCCAAGTTAAAGTGGTTGGTTTATTTAAGTTAGGAACTTCCTTTGGTTCGGACGGAAATATCATCACCAGTCATCTCAATTTTCTCCGAATTTTTAACAATCGTCATAAGGGTTTCATTGATG
>NZ_JAAHHU010001549.1:0-1170 GCF_010672095.1 Moorena sp. SIO3I6
TTCCCATGGCCAAAAAAAGCGATCGCCCCATCACTTGCAAGATTACTGGATCAAATATCCGCAAATAATTATCAATACCAGAGGGATTGACCACATCTCCTGGTCTAATGTTGGGTACCAAACTTAGCTCAAAAATCACTAGGGTTGGCAGCACCAACAACAAAGCTAACCATATACCTGCTGGACTGAGCAATCCTAGGGGTTCTAACCACTGCCATCGTAAGTGTTTCTTATCTTGCATAACTGGGAACTCAGCAATGTTATCAGTAACGCTTTCAGTGTTATTTATCATTAGTTTTTAGTCATTATTCCAAGACTTATACCAATTTTATTAAAAAATGCTATCTTTCTTTTATATATAAATTTAAAACTCTTAAAAATTAGAGTGATTATTTATGATTTTATCACTTATGGTTTTTTATTCGTTATAATAACATTTATCAATAGCGTTTCGCTCTTTTTTATAGGTATTTTTAATGATATTTTTATTGCTACCGTTCCGTACTATTTTCCTAAACTTTAGGGTGTTAAAAAGGGCTAATTCCTAACTCCTAACCACTGGTCAACTGAGTCCAGTATCGGTCATAAAGTTCGCTAACCTCGTCAACAGGTGCAAGACCTTCACAACGTTCTAACGCTGATTCTTCTGGAAACAAACTTGGATCCTCTTGGATGTCACGGGACAATAGCTTAAATGCTTTTTGGTTTGGTGTGGCGAAGCTCAACCGTTCACACATTTGAGCAGCAACATCTGCTTCTAACATAAAGTTAATCCAAGCATAGGCACCCTCAAGATTGGGAGCTGTTTTAGGAATTGCCAAGGTATCGGTCCACAAGGAAGAACCACTTTTCGGTAGGACGTACTGCAAATCTGGGTTTTCTGCCATGATTTCAGCAGCATCGGAGGAGTAACACATCGCAATCCATAAATCCCCACTCAGGATTAGCGATCGCCAAGCATCAGAAGAAAATGAAGCAATACTTGGTTTTAACTCCACCAACGTTTCATAGGCCTTTTTGATCTCCTGGGGATTGGTAGAGTTGTACGAGTAACCCAACATTTTCAAAGTGGCACCCATCACTTCTCGCACATCGTTGAGCAAAGTCATCCGTCTCGATAATTTGTCTTTATATTCCCAAAGATAGCTCCAATCCTCCGGTACCTTAGAA
>NZ_JAAHHU010000155.1:0-12535 GCF_010672095.1 Moorena sp. SIO3I6
CAACTCCTCAGTTTGATAACTGATACAATTGTTTCAACTGTAACTCCCAAACCAACTACGAACAAAGGATCTTTTCCACATCTGCTCATCCTTTTGTAAACAAATATTAATTTCGCCAGCCGTATCAGAATTGGGGGATTTAGGGGGCTCGAACAGGAGCCTAATAACTCACAAGCAGAAATTCTTTGATAAACCTGCTCTGGAGGCAGGGAATAGTCAATAATCGGTTGAAACCATTGTAAGAAATATGCGATCGCAGGACTTTTGACCCTCCCCAACCAAGCCACTTGTGTATTAGTTTGTGTATCGGCTTGTGTATGGGAACCATTAACCAAATCAATCACTGAAGTCCTAAATTTCTGATTACTGTCTTGAAGCTCAGGTAATCCCATCGCTAATTGAGTAGTGCCGGAATCTTGATCACGTAAACAATAGGAAAGGACTAGTAAATAGCTAAACGGACAACTTTGATCACAATTATTGCTAGGTAACTCTACATACCAATCATAGGTTGTAATATCTCCCTCCATGGTTTGATTGAGGTTAGCAATTTGATCACTCACCCCATAATAATCAGCAGGATGGTCAGCTTCAATTGCTGCCCAAACTAACCACGTATTCCTGTTAATCGCTTCAGTAATTGATTGCCGTAACTGTTTACTATTATCTGGCTGTTGTTTGTCTTGATCTAGGATATAATCAAACCCAATTATCCGAGCCTTACTGGTAACTAATTTATCTAATATACTTGCTAAGTAACCATAATCCATATACCTGCCATCAACCAATTTAACGTTGTCCTGTTTAAGAGACTTGTTATCAATTTGAACTAACCGAACTGGAGACTGAACTGGAGAAGGATTAGCTTGCCACTGCACCTGCTGAGTAACCTGACGGTAACCAGCCTGTAACAAAAGACGAGATTCTAACAGTAAATCCTGAACAGGTGGGATTAAACTAACGGTTAACCATGCCGATAACCAAAGGGCTTCTTTCTTAGTAGGTAACCAATTTCTGAGACTGTGCCCTAAACCAAATGGTTCCAAACGAAACAGTACTGATTGGGGATGGCGAAATAAGGTAGGGATTAGGTAAGCAGAAGGATAGGTAAGATTTTGTTGGTCTTTGAGAAAAGCACAAGCATCCCGTAGCGCTTCATGAACATCCTTATACTCAGCCAAACTGTTGAGAAACTGGACAATAAAAACTTGAGCCACCTGATTGTGAATAGGTTCTGCCATTACCGCCACTTGAGGTAACCCTAAAGCAATTAGGGATTCCGCAATTGAGATACCATCACAAGAATTAAAAATAGCAAACTTTAGTCCATTAGCTATCCCTTGTTGGAGGGATTGTTTAATTTCCTGAATCCCTAGAGACGCATCAGGAGCAATATGTAATTCCCCACCAGTAAAGGCAGTTTCATTACTATGTCCAGCAAAAAATAAAATATCCCAACCCCTAGGATTAGTAATTTCCTTAACGATTTCTTGCTTAAGAGTACTAGAGTCTTTTTCTGGTTGCCAACCAATAAATTTGATTTCAGCCAGCTTAGACAGGTGAGCTAACGCCTTGCGGTCTTCTTCAAAGTCTAATCCTTTTTCATCACCTAAGATAGCCAACACTCTGGCTCGGCGACGGATTGAATAAATAATTTTATTATGACTAATTCCAGCATGGATAGTTTTAGAAACCCGAGCAATCCGGATAGTTCCGAATCCCGATAAATTCGTCCTAGTAGTAGTACTAATTTCCCAAGCTTCCCAAGGTAAGCGAGTTAATTCAGGACAGTTACAGGTGAGGAGAATATCAACCCAATAGCGACGATTAATAGACGAATCCGTAGCCGCCTTAGCAATTTCCTCACGAATCTCATATAACTCTCCATCCCGTAACCAACTATGAAATATTGATAAAAACCTAGCTTCTGCTTCCCGCAACAGGCCAGCCGGATCTTTCATAACGGTAAGTCTACCACTTTTTGGGACTTTTCCTCGCAAATTTTTGTAACAATTAATGTAAGCCTGTTTCCAGTCTTGGTAACCTTGATCAAGGTCTTGAGGATAATCTACTATGGCAGCAATAGTCTTACCATTTTCCCAAGATAACTCAAAGTTACAACCTGACTTGATTTTGATGACTTTAAGGTGGAAAATTTTAGTTTTCATGTTACTTATAGTAGTCAGCGGTCAGTGGTCAGCGGTCAGCGGTCAGCGGTCAGCGGTCAGAGCCGGTGGGTGGAATGGGCATCTTGGTGGAATGGGCATCTTGCCCGTTTCATTTCCGACGGGCTGTCTCAACCAGGCGCTCAGAGGTGGAAAATCAGGGCGAGCCCTTGGGTGGTGCGTTACGGGGCGGGCTGTCCCAACACTGGCGCTCGGTGTTGAACATGACGGCAAGCCCGCCCCTAACGCACCCTACGCGATTCCCGATTCCCGATTCCCGATTCCCGATTCCCTACTCCCTACTCCCTACTCCCTTTAAATTCAAACAACATCGACATTTGTGCTGTTTCATCAGCAGTGGTAATTGTAGCTAGAAACTTTTCATGATTAGCCCCTACAAACTGAGTAAATAAATAGTCGTCATTAGTGGTCAATTCCTGTTGATCCAAGACCATAGTAAAATCAGTAATACGCAATTTTATCCCCGAAGGTGGAGTATTACCTGGGCTAGCTCCCAGGATTAGCACTATAGTCCAATCTCCCTCTGGTTCAAACTGGGGTAATTGCCAAGTTATAGCATAAAGACGCAGTGGAATTCCAGCTAGTTGGAAATCTCGATAACTACGGACAGCAGCAGCAGGAATTTCGATATCAATAATAGTTAGAATCTCAGCTAATTCTTGGGCTGGGTTACGACTAAACCGCAATGCTGGGGAAGGTGCTGGTAATAGTTGCCAAGATAACTCTTGAGCTAGTTCATCAATTTGATTATATAACCATTGTCCCACATTAATTGCTTGTTGATTCAGGATTTCGATTACGTCTTTAATATAATCCTGACTGGGCTGTGGTATTTCTGGTAAAGGAATTTCCTCAGGAGATAGACATTGTAAATCCAGTAGTAAGTCGTCTCCACTCATAGTAAACCTAGATAAAGGGAGCTCGTAAGTCTGATCAGAGCCAACAACTAGATTACTAATATCTTTGACTAACTGGTCGTATCGATTTACCCCTTTAATACCAGCAATCCCTAAGTCATCATCAATGGCAATCACCACATAAAAATGAGCAGTGAATTGGGGAATAGTAACAATAGCTTGAGGCAGATTTACGAAGGGGTCGCTAAACCCAAAGGTCGGAATAAGGCAAATCTTAAACTCTCCTACCTGTAGATTACACACAGCATTAATAGCTTGGGAAATAGCTTGAGATAATCCAGATTCTCCTAACCCATTAGCTGCCCGTTCTAGCCGTAAACTTGGCTCCCGTTTTTCCAGCCAATCTTCAAAGACTAGTAAGGCTAACTCTTGGAGATAGATAGCTAATGTTCCTGGTTTCTCTGCCATCTGGTTGGCTATATCCAGGGCTTGTTGTTGTTGTTCTAATTCCAGCGTTAGGGTTTCGGTTAATGCTGGAAAGGAAATCATTTCTGTAGATGTATTTAGCATTTTCAGTTGAGAATATATTGAGGGAACAGGGAATCGGGAATCGGGAATCGGGAATCGGGAGTCGGGAGTCGGGAGTCGGGAATCGGGAGTCGGGAGTCGGGAGTCGGGAGTAGACCCTGATTGAGATCCCCCTAAATCCCCCTTAATAAGGGGGACTTTTGAATCTAATTCCTCCCTTCGTTTTTTAAGGGGACTTTTGAATCTAATTCCCCCCTTCGTTTTTTAAGGGGACTTTTGAATTTAATTACTCCCTTTTTTAAGGGGCGTTTTGAATCTAATTCCCCCCTTTTTTTAGGGGACTTTTGAATCTAATTACTCTCTTTGTTTTTTAAGGGGCGTTTTGAATCTAATTCCCCCCTTTTTTAAGGGGGGTTAGGGGGGATCTATGAACAGGGAATAAGCAACGCCAAAATTCCAATAAAATTCCCACACTCCCCACACTCCCTACTCCCGATTCCCGATTCCCGATTCCCCACTCCCGATTCCCGATTCCCGATTCCCCACTCCCTTTTTTAATATTTAACATAAAGTCCTAGAAAAATTACTAGACAGTTTGTATTTGTTTTTAACAAAGGTTTCCTTCCTAGCGGCAGTCATAATCCGGTTAATTTCTTCTTCCACAAACTGACTAATTCGTTTCTCTAATTCCTTAACCTCTTGTGCAGAAGCGTAGGCTTGGCCTAACTCCACGAGTTGGTGATGTAATCTTACGGAAGTGCGTCTAGCAATATCAGCCCGAAAGGCTTTCAGGTCTAGCAAGCGACTGACTTGATATTGAGCAGTTAAGCCGATTTGGGCAGCAATCTTAGTCATAGTAAAATGCTGACATTGAAATAAATCTAGTGCTTCTAAAAATTGCTGATGTCTTGGCTTTTGTTTACGACTTAGATAAGTCACTCGGTTTTGAATAACCTCTTGAATAGCAGTAGTTAAACAATCCTGTAGTAATTGGTCATAGGCAGCTAATACCTCGTCTTCCTCCTGATTGTTACTTGTATCATCAGCTGCTAATTGATGCTCAAATTTTCCTAAAGCTTGAGTGGGAACATTCCTGCCACGATTTCGTTTATAGTCTCGAATTAGCTGAGCTAACCGTTGTAAATCAGTAAGCACTGCTTCTGGAGATAGTTGTCCTATCAGCTGTAATTGCTCTTTGGTAGGAATTGGATAGGGAGTTTTAAGTTTACCTAAGCCCTGTTGTTGTCGTTGTTGGTTAATTTGATTACGCTCTGCTTGCAGTTGACGTACATAAACCGTTTGATAACTTTCTAATAACTCACGATAGTGGTTAATTTCTTGATCAGTTAGCTGATGAAACTCCGATAGAATACGGTTTAGTTTACCAGGAGTAGTTTGTTTCAGTAATAACCAATACGTTACCTGCTCAATTCCATGGTAGAGTAAAAATTGTTTTACCTCCCTATGGGTTTTCACTAGTCTCTTTGTCCAGGAAAATAAGCTACTTTTATCTGGGTCAAAGGTTTGTAAACTATAAGTAATTATAAAATTATCTCCCCCTAGTTTATGGCCTTGATCGGGCTCAGGATAACGGTCAAGGACTAATGGCAGTAGGTCATCCATGGTAAAATTATGGTGCTGACCAAATTGCTCTACTAACTGATAACAAACCTCCTTGATTTGGTGAGAAACTAAACAACGTAGACAAACCTCAGCCAGCTCAAGGTCGTCGTCTTGGGTGTGATAACGTTGCCACAGTCTGCTAATCAGGGCGTGGTCTATGGTGTCTTCACCTGTAGACAAAGTAAGAGCTTGGGCACTGATAAATTCCTTAGCCTCTTCTATCGGTTTAGTTTGATGTTGACCCAAACGATTAATATAATTGAGTGTCCAGTATTTGGCTAAGCTGGTCTTCATGAGGGAGGAGGGAGTAGGGAGTAGGGAATACAATTTAGATGTATCTCACGCTTACTACGAAATGCTATATATAGCAATCTCCCCCGACAAGAGAACCAAATGTCATTCTTACCTATCTGGTAACTATCCGAACCTATGCATTTTGTGGAAAAAACTGGGCTTGAAGTGTATAAGTGAAGGGTAGGACGTAGGTCTGAGGAGTATTAGTTTTTCCTTGTATAGTCAGGTACATCTAAATTTTATTCCCTGTTCCCTGTTCCCTGTTCCCTGTTCCCTGTTCCCTACTCCCTACTCCCTGCTCCCTGAATCATTGCATAGGTTCAGGAATCTCTCAGATATGACCAAATAGGGAATAATTCAATATCCGATATGAAACTTAAGCAAGTCTTATGGTTGGGACTTCTCACTGTCTACCTCACCCCTGGGGTACTCCTGGTTTTGGCTAGATTCCTGAGTTTACCACCAGTGGCTCAAGAACAAAACACGGTTAGCCCAGAGCAAGAAGGGACTTTAGCCCCTAGGGATGCCATAGTTCAAGTAGACAGTAAGCAAGCCGAGGCGGACAAACTATTTCAGCAGGGACTTAGTCACGTTCGTCGCAGTGAGTTCCCAGAAGCATTACAGTCTTGGCAGCAAGCATTGGTGATTTATAAACAAATCGGATACCGCCTGGGTGAAGCTCGCTCCCTGGGTGTTCTGGGTATTACATACCGTAATCTGGGAGAGTACAAAAAAGCCATTGATTACCACCAACAATCGATAGCTATTGCTAGGGACATCGGACACCGCCACGGTGAAGGTGCCTCCCTGGATAATCTGGGTGGTGCATACTTTAATCTGGGAGACTATAAAAAAGCGATTGATTATCACCAAAAATCTTTAGCTATTGCTAGGGAAATCGGATACCGCCTGGGTGAAGCTGCCTCCCTGAATAATCTGGGTATTGTATACTATCATCTGGGAAAGTACAAAAAAGCGATTGATTACCACCAACAATCATTAACTATTGCTAGGGAAATCGGAAACCGCCTGGGTCAAGGTAATTCCCTGAATAATCTGGGTGCTACATACAGTCAACTGGGAGACTATAAAAAAGCGATTGATTACCACCAACAATCATTAACTATTGCTAGGGAAATCGGAAACCGCCTGAGTCAAGGTAATTCCCTGAATAATCTGGGTCTTGCATACGATCATCTGGGAGACTACAAAAAAGCAATTGATTACCACCAAAAATCGATAGCTATTGATAGGGAAATCGGATACCGCCAGGGTGAAGCTAACTCCCTGGGTAATCTGGGTCTTGTATACGATCATCTGGGAGACTATAAAAAAGCAATTGATTACCACCAAAAATCGATAGCTATTAAAAAGAAAATGGGAGACCGCCAGGGTGAAGCTAACTCCCTGAATAATCTCGGTCTTACCTTCTTAAAAAAAAAACAACTAGAACCAGCCCAAACTCACCTGTTTGATGCCATTAAGATTAAGGAAGATATCCGCCACCTCCTCGGTAACAAAGATGATTGGAAGGTTTCTATTTTTGAAAAACAAGCTAACAGCTATATTTTGTTAAAACACGTCTTGATTACTCAAGGTCAACCAAGACAAGCCTTAGAGATTGCCGAACGGGGTCGCAACCGCGCTCTGATTGACTTATTAGCGGCACAGTTATCTGAAACTCCTCAAAAAACCAAAGCTCTTACTCTTGAAGACATTCAAGAGATTGCTCAACAACAACAAGCAACCTTGGTGGAATATTCGATTGTTGATGACCAGATTTATATTTGGGTGATTGCTCCCACTGGGCAGATTACTTTCCGTAGTCATGATTTACCCCAAGATACTACTCTGGCCAAACTAGTCAAATTTAGTCGTGAGGAGATTGGTGTCAGAGGTAGATCTAATCACAATCCTTCTTCACCACAAAACACTAAGGATGGTAATCGACTACAACAACTCTACCAACTGTTGATTACTTCAATTGTTAACTTATTACCTCATGCTCCTTCACCACCAAACCCTAACAATAGTAATCCCCTACAACAACTCTACCAACTCCTGATTACTCCCATTGTTGACGTATTACCAATAAACCCATCAGACCGTATTATTTTTATTCCCCATCAAGAACTATTTCTGGTTCCCTTTGCTGCTCTGGTAGATGATAACCACAACTATCTAATCGAAAACCATACCATTCTCACTGCTCCTTCGATCCAATCCCTGTGGTTCACCCGTAAAAATTGGCATCGAGTCAAAGACAGCACCGGAACACCATTGATTGTGGGAAATCCCACCATGCCCAGCATTATAGGAGAGGAACAAAAACCGTTAAAGCCTCTACCGGGTGCAGAAACAGAAGCCTTAAGAATTGCTCAATTGCTGAATACCACTGCTCTAAATGGATCAGAAGCAACAGAACCAACCATTGTAGAAAAAATGGCCAATGCTTCGCTGATTCATTTAGCCACCCATGGTTTAGTCGATGGTATTTATTATCGAGGTGCGATCGCATTAGCACCTGAGGAACCAGACCATGATGGCTTTCTCACCAGTCGTGAAATTCTGAGTCGTTACGCAGGACCGGAAAAATCCTTATTGAAAGCAAAGTTAGTGGTTCTGAGTGCTTGTGATACTGGTAGGGGTGAGATTAAAGGGGAAGGAGTAGTTGGTTTATCCCGTTCTTTGATTGCCGCAGGTGTACCCAGTTTGGTGGTGTCCTTATGGCAAGTGCCTGATGATGATACGGCCAAGTTGATGACGGAGTTTTACACGAATATTTACACCCACAAATTCGATAAAGCCAAAGCGATGCGAGAGGCGATGTTATCGATGCTCAATGATGGAGATGGTAATCCAGACCCGAAAGCTTGGGCGGCTTTTACGGTTATTGGTGAAGCGAGGTAGAGAATTTGGGGAGTCGGGAGTCGGGAGTCGGGAGTCGGGTGTGGGGAAAGTTCGGAACTCTTGCCCCTATTGCCTTTTGCCTTTTGCCTCTTGCCTATTCCTGTTCCCTGCTCCCTATTCCCTGTTCCCTATTCCCTGTTCCCTATTCCTATACAATAGAATTATCATTCCATCGGGAGGTGTTTATGGGTAAAGAAGAAGAACTACTTAAACACTGGCGAGAACTGGCACCGGAAAAACAGCAAAAAGTTTTGGAGTTTGTTGAACTCCTTAAATCTGAGTCAGAAACAACACCCCCTCAATCGGATTTTGTACCAAAAACTCCCTTAGCCCAAAAATTATGGGAAATTCGACAACGAGCAATTGCTGCTGGCTTACGACTGCTCAACGAAGAGGACATTGAACTGGAATTGGCTGCACGTCGAGGTGGATGGAGTGACTCGTAAGAAGACTTACATAGACTCTGGTGTACTGATTACCGCTTTTCAAGGCATTGAGTCAATCAGCATTAGAGCCAATCAAATTCTTAACGATGAAAATCGGGAGTTTGCCTCAAGTCGCTTCGTGCAGTTAGAAGTCTTGCCTAAAGCAATTTTTAACAAGCAACAAGATGAAACAGAATTTTACGAAACCTTCTTTAATGCTGTCAACCATTGGGCAACTGACTTAGAGCAAATTCTCCAAAATGCCCAACAAATTGCCTGTACCTATGGTTTAGCTGGGATGGATGCGATTCATGTAGCAGCTGCACTGCAAATTAAAGCAGATCAACTGATCACAACTGAAAAGCCAACCAAACCAATGCATCGAGTAATGGAAATCGAGATTATTTCAATATATAGCACTCCTCAATGATTCGTAAAATATAGTGGCCGAAGCTATCCCTATAACCCTTGTCCAGCTATAATGCGATCGCTATTTTTATAGTAGTGGCGTAGGGTGTGTTTGGGACAGCCCGTCCCGTAACGCACCACTACCGAGTCCCGACTCCCTACTCCCTACTCCCGACTCCCTGAATCATTGCATAGGCTCAGGAATCTCTCAGATATAGGGAAGTAGGGAATAATTCAATATCCGATATGAAACTTAAGCAAGTCTTATGGTTGGGACTTCTCACTGTCTACCTCACCCCTGGGGTACTCCCTGTTGTGGCTAGTTTCCTCACTGTACTAGCACTGGCTCAAGAACAAAACACGGTTAGCCCAGAGCAAGAAGGAACTATAACCCCTAGTGATGCCATAGTTGAAGTAGACAGTAAGCAAGCCGAGGCGGACAAACTATTTCAGCAGGGAATGAGTCACGTTCGTCGCAGTGAGTTCCCAGAAGCATTACAATCTTGGCAGCAAGCATTGGTGATTTATAAACAAATTGGATACCGTAAGGGTGAAGCTAACTCCCTGTATAATCTGGGTGTTACATACTATCATCTGGGAAACTATAAAAAAGCGATTGATTCCCTCCAAAACTCCTTAGCTATTGCTAGGGAAATCGGACACCGCAAGGTTGAAGGTGCCTCCCTAATTGGTCTGGCTACTACATACCATCATCTGGGAGAGTACAAAAAAGCGATTGATTACTACCAACAATCAATCGCTTTTCAAAGAGAAATTGGAAACCGCAAAGGTGAAGCTAACTCCCTGTATAATCTGGGTAATGCATACCGTACTCTGGGAGAGTACAAAAAAGCGATTGATTACTACCAACAATCGATAGCTATTGCTAGGGAAATCGGTTACCGCCTGGGTGAAGCTAACTCCCTGGGTAATCTGGGGAATGCATACTATCATCTGAGAGAGTACAAAAAAGCGATTGATTCCCTCCAAAACTCCTTAGCTATTGCTAGGGAAATTGGAAACCGCAAAGGTGAAGCTAACTCCCTGTATAATCTGGGTGTTACATACTATCATCTGGGAAACTATAAAAAAGCGATTGATTACCACCAACAATCGATAGCTATTAAAAGGGAAATCGGAGACCGCCAGGGTGAAGCTGGCTCCCTGAATCATTTGGGTAGTGCATACGTTCCTCTGGGAGACTATAAAAAAGCCATTGATTACTACCAACACTTCTTAGCTATTAAAAGGGAAATCAGAGACCGCGAGGGTGAAGCTGACTCCCTGAATAATCTGGGTATTGTATACTATCATCTGGGAAAGTACAAAAAAGCGATTGATTACCACCAACAATCATTAACTATTGCTAGGGAAATCGGAAACCGCCTGGGTCAAGGTCATTCCCTGAATAATCTGGGTGCTACATACAGTCAACTGGGAGACTATAAAAAAGCGATTGATTACTACCAACAATCATTAACTATTGCTAGGGAAATCGGAAACCGCCTGAGTCAAGGTAATTCCCTGAATAATCTGGGTAGTACATACGATAATCTGGGAGACTATAAAAAAGCGATTGATTACCACCAAAAATCGATAGCTATTGCTAGGGATATCGGAGACCGCAAAGGTGAAGCTGCCTCCCTGGGTAGTCTGGGTATTGCATACGATAATCTGCGAGACTACAAAAAAGCGATTGATTACTACCAAAAATCGATAGCTATTGCTAGGGATATCGGAGACCGCAAAGGTGAAGCTGCCTCCCTAAATAATCTCGGTGTTACCTTATTAAAAATAAATCAACTAGAACCAGCCGAAATTCACCTGTATGATGCCATTAAAATTTTGGAAGATATCCGCCACTTCCTCCGTAACAAAGATGATTGGAAGATTTCTATTTTTGAAGAACAAGCTCGTAGCTATCGTCTTTTACAACAGGTATTGATTGCTCAAGGAAAACCAAAACAAGCCTTAGAGATTTCCGAACGGGGTCGCAACCGCGCTCTGATTGATTTATTAGCGGCACAGTTATCTGAAACTACTCAAAAAACTAAAGCTCCTACTCTTAAAGACATTCAAGAGATTGCTCAACAACAACAAGCCACTTTGGTGGAATATTCCATTTTTGGTGGCCAAATTTATATTTGGGTAATTGCTCCCACAGGTGAGATTACCTTCCGTAGTCATACCTTACCCGAAGATACCACTCTAGCTGAACTAGTCAAAGTCACTCGTGATTATGTCGCTGTCAGAGGTAGAGGTAATCAGAATCCTACTTCACCACCAAACCCTAAGGATAGTCATCCACTAAACCAACTCTACCAACTCCTGATTACTCCCATTGTTGACGTATTACCTGAAAGCGAATCAGACCGTATTATTTTCATTCCCCATCAAGCACTATTTCTGGTTCCCTTTGCTGCTCTGCTAGATGATGACGAAAATTATCTGATCGAAAAGCATACCATTCTCACTGCTCCTTCGATCCAATCCCTGTGGTTCACCCGTCAACATTGGCATCGAGTCCAAGACAGCAACGGAACACCATTGATTGTGGGTAATCCCACCATGCCCACCATTACAGTAGGACAGGAACAAGAACCGTTAAAGTCTCTATCGGGTGCAGAAACAGAAGCCTTAACCATTGCTAAATTGCTGAATACCACTGCTGTGATTGGAGCAGAGGCAACAGAACCAACCATTGTGGAAAAAATGGCCAATGCTTCCGTTATCCATTTAGCCACCCATGGTTTAGTCGATGGTATTTATTATCGAGGTGCGATCGCATTAGCTCCTGAGAAACCAGACCATGATGGCTTTCTCACCAGTGATGAAATTCTGATTGGTTACGGACTACCGGAAAAATCCTTATTGAACGCAAAGTTAGTAGTCCTGAGTGCTTGTGATACTGGTAGGGGTGAGATAAAAGGGGAAGGGGTAGTGGGTTTATCCCGTTCTTTGATTGCCGCCGGTGTACCCAGTTTGGTGGTGTCCTTATGGAAAGTGCCTGATGATGATACGGCCAAGTTGATGACGGAGTTTTACACGAATATTTACACCCACAAATTCGATAAAGCCAAAGCCATGCGAGAGGCCATGTTATCGATGCTCAATGATGGAGATGGTAATCCAGACCCGAAAGCTTGGGCGGCTTTTACGGTTATTGGTGAAGCTAGGTAGAGAATTGAGGGTGTGGGGTGTGGGGTGTGGGGTGTGGGGTGTGGGGTTTGGGGTGCATCTCATTAAAGCTGTTGGACCCGGTGGTGCGTTACGGGCCGGGCTGTTCCAAGGCTGACTACGAGGA
>NZ_JAAHHU010001550.1:0-1169 GCF_010672095.1 Moorena sp. SIO3I6
TCAAACTATGAAGCCGTTTAGTTGGAAAGCGTCAACTATACCTAGCATTCAGGAGAGATTATCTAAATGAAAACTCCCATTAAGTTGCTAACAGGTATTCTGGGATTAAGTGCTCTGATCAGTTTCCCGGCAATAGCGCAAGAAAAAACAGAAAACTCAGTTAAAGATGCTGTCAATGGTGCAACTGAGTCTATGGTAGAAAGCGCCCCCGATTCCTTGAGCAAACCCCTTCAACAGGCTGAAGAGGTAGAAATGCCAGCTACCACTGACGCTGAATCTACTACCAGTAACCTAGTAGAGCAAGCTGCGAGCAATGATCAATTCCAAACCCTTGTCAAAGCAATTGAGGCAGCGGGCTTAACGGAAACCTTGGCAGGTGAAGGACCCTACACTGTTTTTGCTCCCACCGATGATGCTTTTGCTGCACTGCCACCAAATACCTTAGACAGTCTACTACTACCAGAAAACAAAGAGGTACTGGTAAAGCTGCTAAAGTATCATGTTGTAACTGGTGCAGTTGATAGCAGTCAAATCCAGTCGGGAGAAATTATCACTATGGCTGGAAAGTCGGTAACAGTACAAGTTGGTGAAGAAGGTAAGGTTACTGTCAACAATGCCCAGGTGACTCAAACAGATATTGAAGCCAGTAACGGCATAATTCATGTTGTTGACCATGTAATTCTGCCCTCAAGAGCTCATGCTCAATCGGAACCAGCACCAACAGGAGTCAGGTAAAATTCAGATTTAAAAAATTCATAGGTGCGCTTTCCGCACCTGCTGAATAAGTTTGGTGTTTTTGGTAATTATATCCCGTCCGTTTTACTACTTATTATTCAGGTTTATTCGAGAATTGTATAGTGTAAAAAATCAATTTATAGTTAACACTTAACACGTCACGATTTACCAGAATACAAAGTTATTAACCGGATTCGATTGAAGTAAATACAAGGATAGAACAAGGAGAAATTAAAGATGAATAAGTTGATGCCAATTTTACTAGGTGGAGTAATCCTGTTTGGTGCTGCTGCTTGCGATGAAGCTAAAACAAGTGATGAAGCCTCCTACTCTATAGATCAAAACGATGAAGAACTAGTAACCTTACGGTCTGAAGGAAACCAAGGGGATGCCATGGTTCAAGAAACCCGAAAGGAAATCGAGGTAAATTTTGG
>NZ_JAAHHU010001551.1:0-1168 GCF_010672095.1 Moorena sp. SIO3I6
GGTCAGCCCTAAGGTCTTCAAAAGACGTATCGGTCTGGTTAAGGCAGTGCGTAATAGGCTAAAACACAAGCCCACGATGCCAACTCCTAAGACAAATCGAGTCTTCTGTAGCTCTAGTTGATCGGCTGGATCAACTAGTTGAGAGGCGCAGGAACGGATAGAAAAACGTTTGACTTGAATACCGCAAGCCTCAACACCTGCAATCTCTCGCCGGATGAAGCTGTGACTTACCTTAGGATATTGATTAACTAGATAGGCAATTGTCATCGTGAACTCGGGGCAACGGTATGTCTGTTTCTAGGAATTTTTCGTAGATTGACACCTTATCTAAGAGATGGAATAGATCGAGAAAAATCTTCAAATGTTTCAAGGGATGTCACCCCTTCATTAACATCACTTGATTAGACTCCATGTCCGTACCAATTTTGCTGCTTCCTCAGACTAAAGCAAGTTTGGTGACAGTATCTTCCTAATTGTTCTTACTAAGTGTGAACTCAGAATCCGGATTGCGATCGAATCGGGGATAGGTCATATCCTGTCCGGCAGAATAAGTTTTGGTTGTTCGCGCACGCGTGGCCTTTTGGCCAAGGTTGGCAGGTTGAAGGTTAGTTTTGGTTGTTCGCGAAGCGTGGCCTTTTGGCCAAGGTTAGTTTTGGTTGAAGGTTGAAGGTTAGTTTTGGTTGAAGGTTGAAGGTTGGCTGGTTGAAGGTTGGCTGGTTGAACGCGCACGCGAACAACCAGCTAACCTTGGCCTTTGGCCACGCTACGCGAACAAACCTTCAAATTCAACCTTAAAACCTTAAAACCTTAAAACCTTGGCCTTTGGCCACGCTACGCGAACAACCCTTCACCCCTTCAACCTTCAACCTTCAACTTTCAAATTTCAACCTTTAACCTTCAACTTTTAACTTTCAACTTTCAACCCTTCAGCAACCGATTTTCTAGGGTGAGACAGTCAGGGAAGATGGTTGGACACGATTAACTACTACCCCCAGACAGGTTAAGCCAAACCTGTCTATTTGATCGAGGACTTGCTTGAATTGAGATTTCTTAGTTCCTCTTAATCCGACCACCATCAAGATTCCATCTGTATTGGCAGCCAGGAAATTGGCGTCTGTATAGTTCAGTAGATTAGGAGTGTCATAGATAACCAAGTCAAATTTTTCCT
>NZ_JAAHHU010001552.1:0-1168 GCF_010672095.1 Moorena sp. SIO3I6
GGGCCGAACTCTCCGACGGCCAGGCCACCGACAACTAAAACCCTCGACTGACAACATGAGCCCGGCACCGTATCTGGGCGCCGGGCTCGTTTCGCCGCGAAGGAAATTTTAATACTACTCGACTATTTGACTTGGTAGATGATGCTCGGATGGCATTGGAATGGATGCGGAGTATTCCTGAGATTGACAGCAGTAGAATCGGAGTTCTTGGTCAAATTGACATACTCACCGCCCTTGAAGAGCGGTGATTCTTGACAGATCATCGGGTTGTGCTGTCGAACGCGCCCCGCGTGACCTACGGTCTCAACAGTCTTACCATCCCTCCTTGCCCATTTACGGTCGTGCCGATGCCCCATGCCGACCTTTTCTATGTTTTTTGCAGCGTTAATATCTCTGTCTTGTTCTGTACCGCAGTTCAAACAAAGTACCGAACGCACAGACAAGTCGAGTTTTCCCCATTTGAACCCACAATCAGAACAAACTTGGCTAGTGGGTTCCCAGCGACTGATGACCCTGAAGTCCCTTCCATATTTGTCTGATTTAGCCTCGCAAAGAGTTCTAAACTCAGCCCATCCCTGCTGGCTTATAGCTCTAGCTAACTTTCGATTCTTGATCATCCCTGATACGTTTAGGTCTTCCAGGACTATTGCTTGGTTCTCGACAACAGTCTTGGTTGATAGCTTGTGCAGGAAATCTTTTCTTTTGTTAGCTATTTCGTTGTTTATCTTAGCTATTCTTAACCGAGTTACTTCTCTGCGATTTGACCCCTTGGGCTGTTTAGCAAACTTCTTTTGAGCTTTTATTAATTTGCGATCGCGTAGCGTGAGCTTTGCTCAATCAAGCTTTGAGTAGTCAGGGCTATGGACTTCTCTCCCGTCGCTCATTACAGCAAATGTCTTGATACCTAGATCGATTCCAATACTGGGATTCTTGGCTTCAACCTGAACAGGCTCAATATCCACAACAAAACTCAAAAAATAATTATTCGCACAATCCTTGATAATGGTGACCGAACTTGGATCTGATGGCAACGCTCTAGACCATTGGTGACAAGTTAAGAGAAAAAGCCTTTTGTCAAGAGGGGGGATTGCCTCAGGGTTCGAGTCGTGTGAAACTCAGAACAGACAAGTAATTGAGCCATGGTGAATCCTGATGAGCGGCCACCGAA
>NZ_JAAHHU010001553.1:0-1168 GCF_010672095.1 Moorena sp. SIO3I6
AAAGAAGAAATGAGATATGGTTAGGGGGAGCAATAAGTTCCACATATTGCGTCGGCAACAGATCACGGTCACAAAATGAGTGTAGAGTTAAGTCACATATTTCCATCTCAGTTTCACTACTCGCCAGGGCATTCATGGTATTGATCGTTAGCAGTAGCATACAGGTTACTAACGTTACACAACAAGTTTTGATCATTTTTTTCATTTATTTTTTGCTTATCCTACTTCTGGCAGACTGTAGTAAATTAAATAATTTTTTAGCACTACCAGGTTGTCTACCTGAAAGTTAAGCTAAAAAACCTCTTTATTGGAGGCTAAACTCTATCACTATTAGACTTTTATAAGTATAAACGACTTGTGCGATTTTAAAACCACTCGCTGCAAATAAATCCTTATATTCTTGTTCCGTGCGCCAGTAACCCCTTAGTAGCTCAGAATACCTATTCCTTTTAATTCTGGTTAGTCTCTTACAGACCTGGCGGGAGTGACATGCAAGCTGCAATCCTTCAACTAACCTTGGCCAAAAGGCCACGCTACGCGAACAACCAACTAACCTTCAACCTCTTTTCTCAAATTAGATCCAAAAACCGCTACTGCCACCCCAACTAACAACACCACGGCACCTACCAGCACCAATACTCCTGGCACTTCCTGAAAAATCAGATAGCCCAAAAAGCAAGCACCAACGGGTTCAAACAAAATAGCCAGGGTCACCAGGGTAGGATTAATCCAGCGTAGCAACCAGTTAAAACTGGTATGTCCCACCATTTGGGGAAAAAGTGCCAATAACAAGATGTAGAGGTAAACTCCTACCGGATAATTGAGATAACTGACACCCCAGAGTAAGGATAACAGTAACAACACCAACGCCCCCATACTGTAGGCGAAAGCACTATAGCTACCAAGACTCAAACCCCGCTGCTGTGCTTCACGTCCGAACAATATATACAAACTTGCTATCACCGCTCCCATCAATGCTAGTGGGACTTAAACAATAAAAAGAGTAAAATAAGGCTATAATACTTATCAGACAGTAAGTTGACGTCGAAATAACCGACCTGAGAGAAACCACTCCCTCCGCCATGCCCCCGTGCTTTGAGAAATGGTGTAAACGTTTCGACGATTGCTTCATGCGCCAAAGCCCAAAAAACCGGATTTAGACATTATT
>NZ_JAAHHU010001554.1:0-1167 GCF_010672095.1 Moorena sp. SIO3I6
TCTTAGGCGGGACTTACGCAAAACTAGGCCACAAGTTCCCTTAAGTAGTAAGTAGGGTTGGTTAATAACGCACCCTACAGATAAGGTTGTTCCGTAAGTTTTGTTAGGGAAATCATTGACATTAATGTGATCATCAGTCATGGAATTAGTTTTTTTGATTCTGCTGTAGGATAAATTCCTCAACGATTTCGCTCAGGTTCTCTATAGAGCGTCCCATCTTAGCAATTTTTGCTTCTGTCTGAGACAGTCCGAGAACTGCATTTTGAAGTTGGTTGGCTAGACTTTGAATCTCTTCTCGATAACGGTTTGCGAATTCTTCTACGTTCATGATTTATTTCTGATTACTTGAATCTACACTATCAAGGATTAGGTTTGCGTTAGGGTTTACGTTTACGTTTGCGTTTATGTTTACTTTTGTTATTAATTTATAATTAATTTATAATTGCCGATCATAAAAATAATATATTAATAACAATGAAATTATCGTAATGAGACCCATAGCTGATTCTAAAAATTAGAAATTGTTAAAATTTATTTGTGTCCATAAATTAATCAAATCCATCAGCCGCAAGCTTTGGAGTTGATTTACTAACTTGTTCAAAAAATAAAACTAGTCAATCAATACAAAAAATAATAATCATGAACCCGTTACTTTTTATAGAAAAACAAAAAAACACAAAACGATATAAACTGTATATTTTAGCCTTTAATTACTAACCAAACCCAGATTACTAAAGATTGTGTGAAGTAGATGGCATAAACTATAAAAAACAAGCAAAAATGATGAAGATTGCGATCGCTCAACTCAACCCCACCATTGGTGATATTACAGGCAACGCTCAACAGATTCTTGAAGTAGCCAACACTGCTGCGAGTCAGGATGTGCGTCTGTTGCTGACACCAGAATTATCCTTGTGTGGCTATCCACCACGAGATTTGCTGCTAAATCCCAAGTTTCGAGAATCGATGACTACACAAGTGCAACAACTAGCTCAGCAGCTACCATTGTCTCTAGCTGTTTTGGTCGGCACAGTAACACGGAATACCAAAGCAGAGCTTGCTGGTGGCAAACCTTTATATAACAGCATTGCTCTACTAGAGGGGGGAAAAGTACGGCAGATTTTTCACAAGCGACTCTTGCCCACCTATGATGTTTTCGATGAAAAC
>NZ_JAAHHU010001555.1:0-1166 GCF_010672095.1 Moorena sp. SIO3I6
CAATCAAATGATAGTTGAAGTTCAAGTCGCCGTGCCTTACCCAGAGCAAGTCCGGGAAGATGAAGTACTGGCTGTACTCCCTTTTGGTCAGAAAACTCTATCCCTTGAGTCCGGTGGAATGGTGGTTCAAGGCAGGGCGATTCCAGAACTTAATGATAAAAATGATGAGATGCTGATTGCTGTTGCAGCCATTACTGTTTTGGTGGATAGTGATTAGCTAAGCTATCAGCTTAAGCGCTACGCGCACGCTACGCGAACAGCTATCAGCATTCAGCTATAGCGTTTTCAAACGAGTTGTAAAATCAGAGATTGTCGAAAAAGGCAATAGGCATGCTAGCAATAGGCAATAGGGGCAAGAGCTCCATCGTTTTTTAATAAAATCAAATAAGACCTTCTCAGTTTACATCTCAAATGAAAATGCTATAGCGTTTCTAGGACTCATGAGGTACAGTTTTCTTTGACGTTGATTCCCTTTGAGGTGCGCTCTTACCATTAAGAATTAAATTCGCGCTTATTGTCGCACCTCTTAATGCAGCGCATCCCTATTCCCTCTTATCTCTTCCCTGTTCCCTGTTCCCTGTTCCCTATTCCCTATTCCCTATTCCCTATTCCCTATTCCCTATTCCCTATTCCCTATTCCCTATTCCCTATTCCCTATTCCCTATTCCCTATTCCCTGTTCCCTATTCCCTTTTAGATTTCACCGAATTTAAACCCAGAATATTTTTCTATTTTCAGCTAATTAAAGATTTGATTAATCTAGTATTTTATTTGATAGATATTAGTACGTTTTACTAAACTAGTTTTAGAACTAGCTCAGTAAAATACCTTAGGGTGATCGCTTAATTAATTTTGTTTGTGGAATTTCATAGTGAGCTAGTCAATACCTTGAATACAGGAATTAATTTCCTAGAAACAATACCAGGAGAAATATATGGCAACTTTCACGGTTACCACCTTAGATGATGAAAATAATGGCATTGGTACGGGTGGTGTTTCTCTGCGAGAAGCCATTGAGGCAGCCAATAATACCCCAGGGGACGATATAATTATCTTTGATCCCAACCTCACTGGAACAATTGCCCTTACTAATGGGGCACTGGAGATTATGAGTAATCTGAGCATCGAAGGTAATGGTGATATCACTGTAGATGCTAACAATCAATC
>NZ_JAAHHU010001556.1:0-1165 GCF_010672095.1 Moorena sp. SIO3I6
ACGGGGGAGGTTAACGCCAATGGAGAAGAAGTAAGACCAAAACGTGGACGCCCGTCCAAGTTAAGGCATTCTTCCGTGAAGTTGGAAGCCACGACCTCTACGAAGTAGGTCGTGGTAGTTCACTCCGCTCAATCTGGTCAGCCGCTTGGGACAGATACAATTCTGTGGTTTCGGTAATGTCTTCTTGTTCCACCTCACCAGTCAGGGGATTGACAAAGGCTACCGAACTGATAGATTTGGCATCATTGTTTTCCCTGTGGTACCATCGCTTGTAGCTTTTCGGTGCAATGGGAATAATTTTGATTTCGGTGAAAGTGCGATCGCTTAATTTTTTGAGCTGCTCTGGGGATAACTGGACTGGGCTACCCAGGTAATAACAGTTGCGCCACAGTACCAGCGGAATCACCGGAGGTAAATCTTGGCGATTGGGGAATGGCTTAAAGAACCGGTAGCTGACTTCCCCATCTAGCAAGTTAAGGTTTAGTTCTCCTTGTGGGTTAACCAACAGTTTAAGGGCTGTTGCACAGTTAATTTCACCCTTTCTCAACTTCCTCCAAGCCGATGAACTTTTAACGCAACTTTGCATGATTTACCCCCCACTATATTAAACTAAATTAAACAGTTTTTGTTGATGAATTTCCAGTTTTACTTATCCCTTACACCTGGGTGCTTATTGACTATAGCAGTTTTTGATTAATTGGTATTACCCTTGGTTGAGATTGGAGTGATAGATCAAGGTAATACTATAAATCTTTATCTAATCTTTATATATAACGTTACCTTTTTCCTTTCACAAAACCTAGGCTTAGCTAAATAGAGTTACCTAGTTTTTTACAATGATTATATAGCGTTTCTAAACATTGACAAACAAGTACATTGACAAACAAGTAACGACAGTCTGGCGAGACGCAGGATCCACCAAACTAATGGTTATTGAGGGTGTTAGCACCGAACTTGTAGAGCTGATATTCCTGAGTAACTCCCACGATGAATTGGGTCTGCTGAACCATCTTCACAGAGGAATAGGTCGCCATTAGGAGCGACGGTAAACACACAGTGTTGTCCAAGGTTGTTGGATAGCGCGCTAAATAGTCTAGGAGTAAATCATGAAAGTAAGTCCAACAAAAAGTTAATCTTAAGTTAAGAATTGGTTAATAAATTACTA
>NZ_JAAHHU010001557.1:0-1165 GCF_010672095.1 Moorena sp. SIO3I6
CCGTCTTATCCGGGTTTATCCCGATTAATTACGGTTTAAGAGTATCCCATAGCTCTGACTTGGATGCCTTCTTTTACGGTACCTTCTGCACAGGCTGCACAGCCTCCTGAATTTCATCCTGGACTCCAGTTTTCAATCGAGCCCGGAACAGGGGATTTTGTTCAATTCCAAAGCGGTGCGATATTTTCGCCGGGCCAGAAAGTTAATTAATGTTTTTTATGACTCCCTCAGGTTAGCTTCGCCTGCAAATCGAAGTTGTCCTAAGTTTGATGATTCAACTACTGTAACAGGCCACGTGATGTCTGATAACAGCGGCAAGATTACTAAATTCCGCCTTAAGTCCCTTAACCCCCCTGCGGTGGATTACGTCAAGGTTGGAACGTTTACTACCCCTGATTGCTATTGGGGTAGTGATGAGATCCAGATCTGGTTCACTGGCATCGACGACTATGGCAATATTTGTTACGATAGTAAATTCGGCCAAAATTACTCTTTTCCAGTGATTTGCGAATAATAAGTTGTTGAGTCTGGAGACAATTCTCAGCAGTTAAGTAACTTAGCCTTTGCTACTGGAATTCTCCCCAACGAAGCAACTGAAAAAGCGATGCAGCGATGCATTGCTTTTTCAATAAGGTTGTTAAAGGTTGAATATTTTTTGTTACTCTCGATTCCCTACTCCCGATTCCCGATTCCCGATTCCCGATTCCCGATTCCCGATTCCCTACTCCCTACTCCCTACTCCCTACTCCCTACTCCCTACTCAAATCGATAGGCTCTAGCTTTTAATTTTTGCATCCATCCCTTGACAGTTGGTTGCTTAAAAATACTATCAATCACCTCTTTCATATCTTCAGCAACTGGAATAAACTGTTCCGGAATAGTATTACGTTGCCCAAAATAGCTACAAGTTGCTTCTGGCAACCAGAGGGCTCGACTTCCTCTCAAAAATACTAAATTCAATATTATTTCTACCATCGCAGCGTCTTGATTTAATTCCGTATTGAAGCCTCCTACTAGGTCTAAACGACTGCGACGAAACATACTATTACTTTGACGCAACGGTTGCCACAGTTTCTCTAACTTCAGATGTGTAAGTCTTCTAAATCCGGTAAGTCTTGCCATGGCGTTACCTGGGTGATCTTGTCTCCCTCAACCAGTTGCCACC
>NZ_JAAHHU010001558.1:0-1165 GCF_010672095.1 Moorena sp. SIO3I6
TACGCCCCGAAACAATTTAAACCATCCCGCTACTAGAACCATTAAATCTGGCGGATTACAAATGTGAATGATGTCAAAACCCTGCTCTCGCCATACTTGGCGAGCTAAGCGAAATTGCCAATTCACAGCCCAGCTGTATTCTCGAAGATAGCCAGTAACCGAGCTTTCTTCCGGTGGTAGGGGATGGCGATAAATATGAATCCCTTCCATGACTTCATAATCTTTATCAAACCCATTCCCTTTGGGAGAAATTGTAGTAACTTGATAACCAGCTTTCTGTAAGCTAGTAGCTTCCATCCATACCCGTCGGTCAAAGGGTACAGGTAAATTTTCGACAATTATTAATACTTTATAAAATGAAGTCATTAAAATTGATATCCTTAATAAAATTCGTAAAATTTATCACTAAATGTGTAAGCATTCAGCAGTCAGCCGTCAGCCGTCAGCTTATTTTATTCAAAAGCTGAAAGGTAAGCATTTAGGAGTTGGCCACGCTACGCCAATGGCCACGCTACGCCAACAACTGTCAGTCGTCAGCCTTGGCCGTTGGCCACGCTACGCCAATGGCTGATAACTGATAGCTGATAGCTGATAGCTGAATGCTTACCTAAATGTGACCTTAAGGATAGATGCATAAGTACAGCGGTTTGCAATTGATCAGATACAAATTATTAGGTTTTAGGGAGCAGGGAGCAGGGAGCAGGGAGCAGGGAGAATAAAAGAGGGGAGAGAGAAGAGGGAAGAGGAAAAAATACTGTATACCTGATAGTTATGCAAACCGCCGTATTTTAAACTATAGTTTTAGTTTTAATAAATTAAAATTTTTTCAAAAATTAGATCGCTTGTAATAGTAATGATTTACACAGGTTTTTTTTAGCTACTCCTTATTCCCTACTCCCTACTCCCTACTCCCTACTCCCTACTCCCTGGTTCCGATTCCCGATTCCCGATTCCCGATTCCCGATTCCCGATTCCCTACTCCCTAAAACCCATATTTTTTTACTTCAATCAATTAATTTATATATATTTTTTCCACAACATTCTTAAATTCAAATTTAGTTGGTTGCGCCAAGGCCCTTGCACTCAACTGCTGTCGCAATTCTGAGTTTTCTGCCAGTTCTACTAAGTCATCACTAAGTCTCTGAATCACCCCTTCTTCCGTCCA
>NZ_JAAHHU010001559.1:0-1164 GCF_010672095.1 Moorena sp. SIO3I6
ACTGCAGAAGCGAATCAATTTCTGTTTACGAATGAAAATAAGTATGTTACTGCTAGCTGGCCCAAAAGCACAGCAACCTTACTTGGAGCTGCCTCACTGACTAACCAAACTGGAGAATTCTACCAGAAGCGTCGCAAGTTAATGTCCCAGGCGTTTCAACCGAGAGCATTAGCTAGTTATATTCCCAGCATGGCCAACATTACTAGTCGTCTACCACACAAATTATGACAGGTTAAGTTTAGGATATAATCGTTCTAATTTGACCCGTGCATTTTGATTGGTAAAACGCCAGTTAACTGTTGCTTTTTGCTCATTACGTTCTTGTTCCCAAGCAGTTATTTCCCGCTTCATTGTTTCTAGATCAGGAATGCGCCGATTGAGACTAGGGCTTGATAATACCGATAATTCCATCTCTACCATGTTTAACCAACTCCCATGTTTAGGAGTGTAATGAAACTCTAATTTAGAGAGAATACGTCGGGCTTCTTCTGGAGTAAAAGCTTTATAAAGTGCAGCTGGGGTATGAGTGTTGAGGTTGTCAAGAACCACGCGAATTAGGGTAGCAATAGAAAAAATCCATCTACTAAGTCTTTCATACAGTGAGCAAAATCAATGGCAGTTCTTTGATGGGTTACTTTAATATGTCTCCATCCAGTCTTGGGTTCAAAAAAGGCAAATAAGTGGCAAGGTCATTATAGAATATATTCGTAGTCGTAGCGTTGTAGCTGTCCTGGTTCGGCTGGGTAGGGGATGCGGTTTTCGCCAATTAACTGGCAGGGTCTTTCATCAAAACAAATCTGCGGTATGCTTGGCTCATAGGCTTGTTCATAAAGATCTAACACGTCTTCCATCTTCCCTACAAATTCTGCCCCCACGCTCGGAATACACCATTGTTCTTTCAACCAAGGTTTGATGTCGTTTTTTTAAGTGTCCGACGCACTGTTTCATCACTAATCCTCTCCACTAAGTTCAATTCTACTAAACGATCAGCCAATAGCTGCATCGTCCAAGACTCCCTACCCGCTGGCGGTTCACTACAAGCTGTAGCTACTAAAAACGCTTCTGTTTTTCCCTGTAGGAGTTTAGTTCTTCCCTTTCGACGACGTTCTTTTAAGGCTGATTCTAGTCCCTCTTCTACACATCTTTGTCGCGTTCGAGGCACTA
>NZ_JAAHHU010000156.1:0-12455 GCF_010672095.1 Moorena sp. SIO3I6
TCGTAAGATTTTAATGACTAAATTTGGGCATTTTTCGGTAAATTTTAGTTTATTTCCCTATCCCCCTATCCCCCTATCCCCCTATCTCCAATAATCGTTAACTTACTAAAGTTTGAAACAGCCCTGCCTTTTTTAAGGGGGGCTGGGGGGGATCATAATCTTGCGGAAAACTTTGAAAACACGCCCTAGTGGTCAGTAATCGTAAGCATTCAGCAATCAGCTGTCAGCCGTCAGCTAATCAACGGGAGGTAAGAAAACAGTTTACGGTGCTGGTGCGACTGGTTGAAAATCTGTGCTCGTTTTACTCATCCGACCCCGTTCAGTTAAAGCGCCTGCTAGCTGATAGCTGATAACTGATAGCTGAATGCTTATGTTCCTTTGGAACCGCTTCGCGATGAAGCGAAGCTTCCGCTAAGAGCGATCGCATAAAAATACCACCAGAGAGGGGGGTATGGGAACATTCATTAAGGTAAGCTACGTTTATCTCGTCTATCTGTGTAAGTATTGAGCGATCAGTTATCAGCTATCAAGCATGGATCTTTAGTTCGACAAAAACACCCGACTAAAAAGGTGTCACAAACCTGACTAAACCCCTTTAGCTGATAGCTGACGCTTTTACCTAATCTATCGCTAGCTTAAATAGCATTGCTCTTCCACAAGACGTTAGCAAGATGAAATTCTCAATTGTGCTTCTCACAGGACTGATGGCTCTAGTGCCTGTAGCTCCAGTTAACGCTGAAAGTCGCATCGTTGTTGGAGATAGTAACCTAGACGTTGTCATCTCTTCATTCGGGCGTAAACACAGGCATCGTTCACACCGCAGGCATCGGCGCATCTATTATCCCAGGCGTGGGCGTGGGCGTGGGCGGGTGCGAATCTATTCTCCTAGGCGTGGGCGGGTGCGAGTCTATTCTCCTAGGCGTGGGCGCGGGCGAGTCTATTCTCCCAAGCGCAGGGACGATGAAATATACTATCGTAATCGTAGGGGAGTCAGAATCTATTCTCCCAGGCGCAGACATGATGGGATTTTTTATCATGACTATCGGTAGTTAACTGCAACTTTTGAGGATTCAAATTAACCATCTTTCAACTCCAAGGGGACTCCCGTTATACCCGCGCATGAAGCGCGGGAGACGGGGCGTATAAAGTGCGGACGCAGGTTCCGCACACAGCCCCTTGGGAATTGGAGATTGGATCTGTTGCGTGTCTTAGACATTTCCGCTAAAATACTAGTTTCAGTAGCGGGAATACTGGATGCTAACTCAAGTTAACAAGACTCGCGGAATTCCCCACCCTCTTCCAGGGTGGGGATGGATAGCGAAACAGTGACTTGACACGTTACTGGAAAATATATATAATATTAACTAAGGTCGATAACGAAGGTAAGTGCAGTGAAACATAAAGCCGTCAAAGTCAGAATCTATCCAACACAAGAGCAGGTTCAAATATTAGCTCAGCATTTTGGATGTGCTCGCTGGTGGTGGAATTATGCACTGAATCAGTGCATAGAGACTTATAAAGAAACTGGCAAAGGGCTAAAGCAATCTGCACTTAATTCTATGTTGCCGAAACTCAAGAAAGAAAAAGAGACTGAATGGCTAAAAGAATGTTACTCCCAGGTCTTACAATCTGTGAGTCTTAACCTTAGTCGTGCATATCAGAACTTTTTTGTTCGCGTAGCGTGGCCAAAGGCCAAGGTAGGGCAAAATATCCTAGATTCAAGTCATATCATCACCGCCAATCAATTCAGTACCCCCAAAAGGTCAAGCAAGTGGGTGACTACCTTAAGTTTCCTGGAAAATTAGGAGTTGTCAAGGCAGTAATTCACCGACCACTAGATGGGACAATCAAAACTGTAACAGTCAGCAAAGACCCTTCTGGCAAATACTATGCTTCCGTCCTAATGGAATACGAGTCTGATGATCCGAAACCATCGACAGACGGGAAAGTGATCGGAATTGACTTGGGCATCAAGGATTTTGCTATTACCTACGACGGCGAAAAGACCTCTAAATTTGGCAATCCTAAGCATTTGGCTAAATACGAAAAGAAATTAGCCAAAAAACAACGTATTACTGTCCGAAAGAAAAAAGGGAGTAGTGGAAGTAGGAAAGCTAGAAAGATTGTAGCAAAGGTATATGAACGTATTGGAAATGTCCGCCAAGACTACTTGCATAAGCTATCTAGTAAAATCGTAGATCAGAACCAGGTAGTGGTAGTCGAAAATCTAAATGTCAAGGGCATGGTTCGTAACCATAAATTAGCTAAAGCAATATCTGATCTGAGTTGGGGGACTTTTGTAAATTTCCTGTCTTATAAATGCGAAAAAGAAGGAAAAGTATTGGTCGAGATAGATCGGTGGTTCCCCAGTTCTAAAACCTGTTCTAATTGTCATTACCGAATCAAAGAGTTGCCGTTAGACGTAAGGACTTGGACTTGCCCAAGCTGTGGCACTCACCACGACAGAGATGGTAATGCAGCAAAGAACATTAGAGCAGAAGGTATCAGAATGCTATCCTCCTCTGGAACGGGGGAGGTCAACGCCAGTGGAGAAGAAGTAAGACCAAGACGTGGACGCCCGTCCAAGTTGAGGCATTCTTCCGTGAAACTGGAAGCCCCGGCCTCAACGAAGTAGGCCGGGGTAGTTCACTAATCTTCGTTTAGACAAGCAGCAGATCAAAGCTCTCAGGCAGATGTGTCACTTGAGCAAAAATATGTTCAATGTGGGACTCTATAATGTCCGTCAGTACTTTTTTCAGGAACGAAAGCATCTACGATACGAGAGCAACTATTATCACTCGAAAGAGAATGAGAATTACAAGTTATTACCGACGGATATTGCTCAACAAACCCTAAAGATTGTCGATAGATCCTTTAAATCTTTCTTTGGTTTGATCAAGCTTAAATCTAGTGGAGGCTACCAGGAAAAAGTTAGGATTCCTAATTACCTTCCCAAGGATGGGCATTTTATTCTTGGCTTACTTCTGGTAGCTAATCTCCCTTTTCATCCCCTATTCCCTGCTCCGAAGTCCCTGCTCCCTAAAACCTAGAAATTTGTACCTGACCGAATTAAAAACCGCTGTATTACTCTTAAGTTTCATTCAACCAAACCCTTAAATCTTCAAGATTCGAGAAATCTAAGCAGGCTTCACTCAACCCTTCCAACTGGTCCAGTGATAGTTGAAGAATTTGCTGTTGCAGTTCACTCGGTATTTCTCCTAAGCTACGGGATAGCAGACGGAGAATCAGTGCTCGTTCTCGTTGTGCTCCTTCTTCTCGACCTTGTTTTAGCCCTTCTTCTCTACCTTCTTGTAAACCTTCTTCTCGACCTTGTAGCAACCCTTCTTGTCTAGAAGTCTCGACAATATTATTCATGTCGCGGTAATATTTGAGACTGTTTTGGTAGTTATCCTGTTCAGTGCGAGAAAAATTCGCAATTTCTGCCACGTCAAACAGTTGATTGAAGACCGACTCTTGGAAAGGTTGAGGGCGATTCTGTAATTCTGATAGATTTTTAAGGACAAACAGCCATTTATCAAAATGCGTCTCTAACTGGTCTAGGGTTTTGGTAAATTTGGGCAACTCGATATAAATAAATTTAAGTTTGTCATAAAATACTTGACAATCCTGATTTTTTAGCTCCACAGTATGTAGGATTGTTTCATCATTTTTATGGTCGTCAAAAACAAAATCTAAGACACCGACAGTATAAACCGCCTTTAATTGATAATCCCAATCACGTTTTTGCGCTTGTTCTTGGATTGGAAATGTGGAATAGTAAACACTTCTATCTTTAAAGAAGTTTTGTTTTGCTTTTTGAAGTTGAACAATAAAGCTTTCCCCAGTTTTGGCTTGACAGTAGATTTCAAAAATTACCTTGTCTGTATTCTTGAAGGTAACATCTTCAATTTCATGATGAGGTGGTAAAAGGGTATTTAAAAAATCAATAAGTAGTGCTTTATTTTCTTCCGTACCAAAAACACGCTTAAAGCCAAAAGCCGTAAGTAAAATAATATACTTATCTTTGAGATAATAGACCATGATAGTGCTAGGGGAATCGTAAGCTATCAGCGGTCAGTCGTAAGCTATCAGCTATCAGCTAATGCGCACAATTTTTATTGTAAGCATTAGGCTGACAACTGACAACTGACAACTGACGACTAACCGCTGACCGCTGACCGCTGACCGCTGACCGCTGACTGCTTAATATTATAGTTATGATCTAAATCTAAATTTTATTCCCTGTTCCCTGTTCCCTGTTCCCTATTCCCTACTCCCTACTCCCTACTCCCTACTCCCTACTCCCTATTCCCCTTAACCATGAGCAATCCCAACTATTGGAAACCAGCTTACCAACTCTTTAACCCAGAGCAACCCCTGACCACACCAGAGGAAATGAAAGATTTTTATATCCAGCGAGAGGATAGTCCAGTAGAAAATTTAATCGCTACTCTGGTAATGGAAGACCAGCCAGCTAAGTTTTTATTAGCTGGTCATCGGGGCAGTGGAAAAACAACGGAATTGCGACGAATTGAACAGGAGCTAGCAGAAAATTATGCGGTGATCTGGGTTGATACGGCAACAGCTCTCGACCGCTATAACATTGGTTATGCTGAGGTGGTGGTGTTGATTGGAATGGAGGTTTGTCGCCAAGCCATTAAACCAGGCTGGTGGTCAAATCGGGATCAGCGCTTACTGGATGATTTAGAAAATAGCCTAACAACAGTAATTTATCAAGATAAAGAAACAGATACTGAACAGTTAGAATTACCAGAGGTTTTGAAAAAATTGGGGTTAATTCTAAAACGGGGATTAACTCGGGATATGACTAAAACCCTTAACATTCGCCCTGCTGTTAGTGACATCATTGATCGAGTTAACGATATTATCAAAGCTGCTGAGAAAGACCGCAAGCAAAAATTATTAGTCATTGTAGATGGTCTCGATCGCCATGATTTGAGAACCGCTTTGGAAATGTTTGCTAGCCCGCTCCTGACAGAATTAGAGTGTCATATCATCTACACCATTCCAATTTCCTTACGATATTCCCCTAGCTTTCGCCAACCGATGGAAAGCTTCCAACCTTTGGATTTGTATAATTTGCCTGTATTTGAATGCGATTGGCCTACGGCCACGCTACGCGATCGCAATTCTGGTCCGACCTCAACCCCTAACAAAGTTGGTCGAGATATCTTGAAGTCTGTGATTACCAAACGATTAGCTAAAATTAACGAAACAGATCTATTCACTCCCGATGCCCTAGAGCTAATATCTGAAAAGAGTGGTGGTGTGCTCCGGGATTTAATCCGACTAGCGCGGGGGGCTTGTCAGGTCGCCCTGAAGAAAAAAAAGGAATATGTAGACACAACCATTGCTAAGGAGGCGATTCAAGAAGAACGCAAAGCATATACTATCAACGACTATCATTTTAAAGAATTGGCTACTGTTCACCAAACTGGTCGCTTAACTACCAATACCCATCATTTGCCCAAGCAAGGTGAATTTGTCATTTGTGATGAACTTTTACAAAATAAGTATGTCTTAGGGTATTACGGTGACGATACCTGGTTTGATGTGCATCCGATTATTATTGAAGACTTGGAACAGTGGCAAGCCAGTCAGAATTAAGGAACAGGAAATCGGGAATCGGGAATCGGGAATCGGGAATCGGGAATCGGGAATCGGAACCCACCCCTATTCCCCTCCCAGGAGGGGAATAGGGAATAGGGCAAAAAACCTGTGTAACTGATAGTTATGAAAAACGCTGTATTTATTTGTTTTTATGGTGAACTATAACGTTTCTGGCAGTTGTGACTTACAGTCTTCTTTGATATTGATTCCCTGTCTTGATGCAATGCATCCCTATTCCCTATTTCCTCTTCTCTGTTCCCGATTCCCGATTCCCGATTCCCGATTCCCTCTCCCCAGCACTATCTCACTCAATACTCACCCATGAAAACAGCCCCTGACCCATTGACGCCTGCTGACCATAATGAGCTGGATAGCTTAGTATCCACTCTAGCACTATCTAGTGGCACCACCATTATTTTTGCCATTGCTCCCGAAAGTGGTCCCAACCATCCAGTGGTGGAGCAGTTTAACTCTGTTATTAGTCAAGAAGCTTTGAGTGAGGAAGGGTTTCAGGTTCGCAACTTTTTCTACAGTCAGGATTCTTTAATTAATTTTATCCTCCGTCTTAATCCCCTAGGTCAAGAGACCTCTTTCAACACTCCTGCTCTCATTCGTCCTCTAATCATGGCCTTCGGGATTGAGCAGTTGGACACACCTCGTCGCATCAATGAGCTAAAACGACTGAATGTCGGTAGAGAATCCCTGTTTGAGCGAGACATGGTATTGATGTTTTGGCTCAATAAACCACAATTTTTGGATGAGTTTCGCCTCCGGGCTCCAGATTTCTGGGATTGGCGGGAGCAGATTTTGGAATTTCAAACCCATCCCCCCCTGGAACCGTTATTCTATCCCTATCTGGAGTGGTTAATTGCCCAGAATTCTTATCTCAAGTTTAGTGGCGTGATGCAGGTGCAGCGCCAAGTGGATATTTTTCTGGATCAGGTCTATATTTCCCTCAAGGCTGAACGTCAGAAGCTGGTGGTTGATACCTCCGATGCTAGGCATTTATCTAAGGCTGATTTATCTAGCCCTTCGATTCGGGTAGATCAGTTTGAAAGGATAACTCAGGATATCGATATCTCTAGCAATACTAAAACTATTCCGGAAAAGGTTGATTTAGCCAAAGCCATACAGGATAGTCAGTATAGCGTGATTTTGGGAGACCCTGGTGCTGGCAAAACCACCCTTCTGAAATATCTAGCGCTCCATTTTGCCACCGCTCAACGGGATCACCAGGAAACAGTATTGGCAGGGGAAGCTAACGAGGATTTGGGGCAAACTCGCTTACCGGTTTTCTTTCGGATTGCTGACTATGCGGAACGGTTGGCAACCCAATCGGACTTGAGCTTGCAACAGTTTCTTAGGGAATTCTCTGAGCAGTGGCAAAGTGAATTTACAAATAAGACTGATAACGAACTGAGCAATAGCCCCCTAAATCCCCCAATTCTGGGGGACTTTGATAGCATTTCCCCCCAAGATTGGGGGGTTAGGGCGTGTTTTCAAAGTTTTCCGCAAGATTTAGATCCCCCCCAGCCCCCCGCGCGGAAGGGGGAGCCATTCTCAAAGTCCCCCTTTTTTAAGGGGGATTTAGGGGGATCTCCGAGTTTGAAGACACGCCCTAGGGGGGCACAACCAAGTCAACTTTGTAGATCCGATAATACTACAACCATTTTTGAGCATTTAATTCACAAACTCCATAGTGGTAAATGTCTGGTGCTGTTGGATGGCTTGGATGAAGTATTTAATCAGGAAATACGCCAACAGATAGTTAACCAAATTGAAGGGTTTGTTGATGAATTCCCCAATAACAAGTTTGTGATTACTAGCCGGATTGCTGGCTATCGGGAGGTTAAATTAAGCCAACGGTTTTCCCATTTCACCATTACTGAGATGGAACCGGAACAGGTGGAGCGGTTTCTAGACCGATGGTGTCTAGCGGTGGAGAAAGCTCAAAGACCAGATGCCAGTCAGCACTATTGGCAGCAGGAAGCCGATCACCAAAGTGGGGAACTTAAGGAAGCGATCGCAGCCAGTGAGGGAGTCAAGCGTATGACTGGCAATCCCTTATTGTTAACAATTTTGGCATTAATTCACCGCAATGGCTCTCGCTTGCCCAATCAACGGGTAAAACTCTATGAATTAGCCGTCCAGACCTTGACCGAAGATTGGCAATTGAGCAAAAAATTGCCTGGTGTTGAGACCGTAGTGCTCAAAGAAAGTCAGGTGATGGCACTGTTGGCTCCCTTGGCTTACTGGATGCATGAACACAAACCCTCCGGATTAGTCAGTGAAGCAGAAGTTAGGGAAAAACTAGCCCAAATCCATGGGGAGTTGAATGATGAAGACCCGGATTCCCAGAGCGTGCAGTGGCAAATTAATGATTTTTTGCTGAGGGTCAGGGAAACCACCGGTTTGTTTGTGGAACGTGCCCCTGGTAGTTATGGGTTTATGCATCTAACCTTTGAAGAATATTTTGCTGCTCGGTATATTGCGGATAATGATGTTAGTGATATTCTCGATAGTATTAATCAGCATCGATATGAAGCCCGTTGGGATGAACCAATTTTGTTAGCGTTAGGGTATTTGGGGAGTGAGAATCCCAGACGGATTAATAAGTTAGTTCCAAAGTTGTTTAAACCCTTAGATGACTATCAGCCTAGGATTGACCATGGTGAAATTAAACTTAGAAAAACATCATCGAAAGATGTGGTTTTAGTTTGGCCAGTCTTAGGTGAAGATTCAACAGTTTCATACCAAGAGTCACCGTTGGTATTGCAGGATTTACTGTTTGCCGGTAAAGTTTTGACTGATGTTGATGTCAACAGCAAGATTCGAGCTAGGGTGATTAAACAGTTAGTCTGGACTTACTTGGGGTTAGATCAAGACTTTGAACATGAAACGATTAAGGAATTGTTGACCAGGTTACGTGAGATTGAAAGGTTTAATCAGAAGGATGAAGTGATTAAGTGTCTCCAAGAAGCTGCTAATACTATTAAGCTAAGTGAAGAGAGATGGGTCAAGACTCAGTTAGGGAGTTTATACGTAGCTTGTAGTCAAGCTGGAGAAACCTTAGTTAGTGCTGTGAATGAGTTTGTTCAACAGCTAGTTAACCAAGCAGAGCCTAAGCTATTCAATAATCTGATCGATTTGGTGAGAGAGCTAGGGGAAGAGATGACCCCAGCTTTGGAAGCAACTAGACAAGATCCGATTCGGGATCAGCGAAGTCAACAAGCAATAAAATTTGTAACAGCACTATCTTACGTCCGCTCGGATAAGTATGATCAGGCTATTGAAATTTTAGAGGAGATTAATCAACAGCCAGATAGTCCAATCAAGGTTTACATTGCTTGGGCAATAGCTACCTGTTACTGGAAAAAGGAAGAATATGATAAAGCGATCGCATTCTACCAAGAAAGCCTTGACATCAATCAGCAGTTGGGTAACCAGAAGAATGTAGCCGATTTGTGGTCTTGGCTGGGTGTTTCTTATCGACTATCCGAGAATTATAAGCTAGCTGTCGATTGTCAACTCAAAGATTTAGCCATCCGTCAACAGCTTGATGATACACCAGAAAGAGCATTAGCTTACTCTCTACTTGGTAGAATATATGAAGCTTGGGGGAAATACGATCAAGCGATCGCATACTACCAACAAAGCCTTGAAATATATGACCAGTTGGATAAACAAAAAGATGTCGCCATTCAGTGGTATAACCTAGCTGATTGTTATCGAGAATCGGGCAGATATCAAGAAGCTGTGGATTGTCAAATCCAAGACTTAGCTATCAGTCAGCAGCTTTATCACCAACAGTGGATAGCATTAGCCTACTATCACCTCGGTAGAATCTATCAAGGTTGGGGTAAGTATCACGAAGCGATCGCATCCCACGAACAAAGCCGTGACCTTTATCACCAGTTGGATAAACAGAAAGATGTCGCCAATCAGTGGTATTGGCTAGCTAATTGTTATCGAGAATCGGGCAGATATCAACAAGCTGTGGATTGTGAACTCAAAGATTTAGCCATCCGTCAGCATCTTGATGACCAACCGAGGATAGCATTAGCCTACTGGAGCCTAGGCTACATTTATCAAAATTGGGGTAAGTATGACCAAGCTATACGATACCACGAACAAAGCCGTGACCTTTATCAGCAGTCAGATTTACAAAAGAATGTCGCCAATTCATGGTACCGGCTAGCTGATTGTTATCGAGACTGGGGCAACTATCAGCAAGCTGTTGATTGTCAACTCAAAACCTTAGCTATCCGTCAGCAACTTGATGAGCAACCGAGGGTAGCATTAGCTTACTATCAACTTGGTAGAATCTATCAAGATTGGTGTAAGTATGACCAAGCGATCGCATACCACCAACAAAGCCGTGGCCTTTATCAGCAGTTGGATTTACAAAATAATGTCGCCAATCAGTGGAATTGGCTAGCTAATTGTTATCTAGAATTAGGTGATTACACCAAAGCTATTGACAATTACCAGCAAAGCCTAAATCTCCATCAAGAACTCGGTCAAAATGAAAAGATTGCTAATCGGTATCGAAAAATTGGTAACAGCCAACGCCTCCTAGCCAGAAATACTCCAGACACAACCCAAGCCCTCCACTTACTCAGCCAAGGGGAGCAAAGTATTGGTCAAGCCATGGAAATTAGTCAAGCCAACGACTACAAAGCCAACCTAGCCTACGACTATACCGCTCTTGGCTTACTCTATTCAGAACGCTTGCGTCGATTACCCTCCAACCACCCTACTCTACTGGAACAGATTGAGCAATTTGAAACCAACTATGCCATGGGCTTAAGGTTACTTTCAGAACTTGTAAAAATTGTCGATAGGGCAGAAGAAATTCTAGATATCTCCCGGGCTTACCTAGAGGTGAATGTCTTAGAAAACCTTGACCGAGCAGAAGCGTTAGCCCTAGAATCCCTACAGGTTTTCCAAGACTACAACCGTCGGAAACTAGAAGCCTCTGCTCGCCAGCTCTTAGGAGAAATTTACTTGCGTCGTGTTGAGGGTAATCAACCCAATGCTAACGCAATGGCTTACCAATTTTTCACGGAAAGTTTAGAGATTTATCGGAGTCTAGATATTCAGAGAAAAGTGATAGAATTGGAGCAACAGTTAATAGGAGTAGGGAGTAGGGAGTAGGGAGTAGGGAGTAGGGAATCGGGAATCGGGAATCGGGAATCGGGAATCGGGAATCGGGAATCGGGAATCGGGAATCGGGAATCGGGAGTAGTAATAATATTTGACTATTTCAGTACTACGGCGGTTTGCATAACTATCAGGTACACATTGTTTCTCTTTTTCCGACTTCCGACTTCCGACTTCCGACTTCCGACTTCCCTGCTCCCTGCTCCCTGCTCCCTGTTCCCTGCTCCCTGCTCCCTGCTCCCTACTCCCTACTCCCTACTCCCTACTCCCTACTCCCTAACCATGAAGAGAGTTGCAGTATTTGGCAATGCTGGCGGCGGCAAATCGACCCTAAGCAAACGTTTAGCCGAAATAACTGGATTACCCCTGGTACACCTCGATTCCATGAAATATAGACCGGGCGGTGTTGAGGTGCCCCATGCCGAGTTTAAAGCTGCCCATGATCAGCTCTTGCAACAGGAGCAATGGATCGTTGATGGATTTGTCTCACTCGATACGGTGTGGCAACGGCTAGATGTAGCCGATACCCTGGTCTATCTGGATATGGCTGTGCTGCGACATTACTGGTGGGTCACAAAGCGATTTGTTAAAGGTCTTTGGGTGCCACCGGAAGGCTGGCCTGAAAATAGTCCCCTAGTACAAGGCACACTGAATTCCTATAACACGGTCTGGCTGTGTCATAAAAAGCTAACGCCCAAATACCGGACTTATGTGGAAGCGGCTAAAGCAACAAAGCAGGTTTACCATTTGCGATCGCCCCAAGAGGTAAAGCATTTTTTGCAAACTATGGTTACAGAATTTGAAGGTTAGCTGAATGATTACCTTTGTATATAGCAATTCTACGACTTATGAGGTACAAATTTCTGGTTTTTAGGGAGCAGGGAGTAGGGAGCAGGGAGCAGGTAAGAGGTAAGATATAAGAGGTAAGAGGGAAAAAATAATGTGTACCTCATGAGTCCTAGAAACGCTATATACATCTTCAATTCTCCCTTATTTGCAATAACTGACTGGCATTAAGAATCGCTAATAGCCTTGTTGTTACCCCCTCAGGTAAAATTGATATAGCGACTAGAGAAGAGCAGGAGATGGGGTCATGATTTATCAAGTTATCCTCAGTAGAGAAAACGATAAATATATTGCTCGTGCCAAAGAATGGCCGGAAGTTATGGTTGTAGAAAATAGCCGTGATGCTGCCATCAATCAGCTTAAAGCTCAACTACTTGACTATCTAATGAATCAGGTTGAAGTTGTTGAAGTTGACATTCCACTACTAGGAAATACAGGAAATCCTTGGCTGGATAAATTTGGATGCTTTAAGGATGACCCGACTTTTGAGGATCTACAGGCTGAAATTGCTGCCTATCGGCAAGAAATCGATCAAGAGATGGGGCACCTGGCAGAGCAACCCTAATCACACGTAATCCAAAAGACTTTGAGCGTGTCATAGCTTTAACCCTCGAAGACTGGTCAATAATGTATAGCGTTGATTGCATGTATGAGGTAAAATTATCAACTTCAAAGTCCCCCTTTTTAAGCTATGCTTTATAAACATATTTCTTTACAAAAAACTTGACAAAAGTAACTTGATATGATTAGTGTGATCAAAAAACTTGACGTCCCACGTTCTCGCTCAGTTTGTATAGGAAAAGCCTTTTGCCAAA
>NZ_JAAHHU010001560.1:0-1164 GCF_010672095.1 Moorena sp. SIO3I6
AAAAAGTCCAAAAACTATTACGCGAAGATATTCAAAGTTTAACTCCTATTCCTGGACTAATAGACGTTTTAAATGATTTTAAATCTGAAGGTTACCAATTAGGGATATTGACATCTAACTCAGCAGATAACGTTAACCTTTTCCTGGAAAATAATTCTTGGGTAAAGCTTTTTGATTTTGTTGACTCAGGGAGTCCCATATTTGGAAAAGAAAAAGTTATTCGTAAATTCCTCAAAAAACATAATTTAAATCCTGCTGATGTGATCTATGTGGGAGATGAAACTAGGGATATTGAGGCAGCTAAACAAAATAATCTTAAAGTAGTTGCTGTCAGTTGGGGATTTAATTATAAAGAAGTTCTAGCTCAATACAAACCAGATTTTTTGATCGACCAACCCCATGAGTTATCTGAACTAGTATCTAATTTAGATCAATCAAAAGTTAAATCAAAAGTAGTTTGTTATTAGGAATAAGTTAATTGTTACTTATTACTTGTTAGTTTACCAATGATAATTTGACCAATGACAATTTGAGATCAGCCCATTTGCGCATCACATCTTGCACTACTACCAATAATCCGCCAGGGATGAAAATCCCAGCGCGAGTAAATCCAGTCCTCTCAAGAGGACTAAATGCTTGTCAGATCAAGCTTGAAGTCTATATATAGCCAATCCAATAGGTTGTATAAAGCCAGGTTATCTAAGTATTGGATTGGCTTGTATTATCTTTTTTTTATCTGAATTATCGATTAGTTTACCCATCAATTGATACCCAAAGCAGCTATATAGCAGAAGTCAGAAGTCAGAAATCAGAAGTCAGAAGTCAAACTCTTGCGCTTACTTAGGTTTGAGACTTTTGTCATGTCCTAACTGCCCTGGCGACTGCTATAGCTAAAAAAACTATGGTCAAGTAACAATGCTTACTGCTGTGAATCATATACTGATCATTTTGTCAAATTATACAAATCTCCACTACACCTGACACCCAGTCTTAACCAACAAGCTTTGGTGCGTAAGTCCTGAAATTGACCAATTGCCGTTGTTCGATAAAATTTGAATTAAATCGTCAATTTAAGCTGAAAAACTCAATTTGAGTGGAAAATAGGAATATAGAGCAGGATTAGCGAAGAGCAACGTGAAATATTTCTTTTTATCGGAAGGCTGG
>NZ_JAAHHU010001561.1:0-1161 GCF_010672095.1 Moorena sp. SIO3I6
GGCCATTGCCCATTTAATTGTTCGGGGTTCAATCATGATCTTCCGAGAGCCTTGCCCACCCTACGATTCTCAATTCTTCATTCTACATTCTCAATTCTTCATTCTACATTCAAATGGGTATTGGTGGCCATTGCCCATGTAATTGCTCGGGGTTCAATCATGATCTTCCGAGAGCCTTGCCCACCCTACGAATCTCAATTCTTCATTCTACATTCTCAATTCTTCATTCTACATTCAAATGGGTATTGGTGGCCATTGCCCATTTAATTGTTCGGGGTTCAATCATGATCTTCCGAGAGCCTTGCCCACCCTACGATTCTCAATTCTTCATTCTACATTCTCAATTCTTCATTCTACATTCAAATGGGTATTGGTGGGCATTGCCCATGTAATTGCTCGCCGTTCAATCATGATCTTTATCAGCAATTCCCACCCTACGAATCTCAATTCTTCATTCTACATTCTCAATTCTTCATTCTACATTCAAATGGGTATTGGTGGCCATTGCCCATTTAATTGTTCGGGGTTCAATCATGATCTTTATCAGCAATTCCCACCCTACGAATCTCAATTATTCATTCTACATTCTCAATTCTTCATTCTACATTCAAATGGGTATTGGTGGGCATTGCCCATTTAATTGCTCGGCGTTCAATTTTGATCTTCCGAGAGCCTTGCCCACCCTACGATTCTCCTTCACTTTCCTCCTGAATTACCCTTTGCAATTGCTCAACCAGTGGCACTAAATCATTCCTCACCGTTCCCCAAACAATATCTAAATCGATAGAGAAATAAGCATGGGTCAAACGATTTCGCATCCCAATCATCACTGCCCAAGGAATATCAGCATGTCTCCCCCTACATTCAGCTGAAATTCTACCTGCCGCTTCCCCAATAATTTCTAAATCTTTAACAACTGCCAACACCAACATCCTATCCTTAGCTAAATCTTCTCTGGTCTTTCCAGACATAAAACCGAGAGCTTCTATTGCTGCATCCTGCATATGGTGCAAGCGAGTTAAATCGTCAATTGCTGTCATACTGCACCATGGCCTCAGCCATCACTCTGTCTCGAAAATAAATACTTAATTCATTAGGAGTTCTTAAATCAATCTTTCTCCCTTCTACTAATTCTGAATTGTACTTAGTGCGTCATTTTTT
>NZ_JAAHHU010001562.1:0-1161 GCF_010672095.1 Moorena sp. SIO3I6
TCAAAGCATTGACAGATAAAGGTTTTAGCCTTTTCGGGTCGAAAAAAGTGCCAGCTTTTCTGTCCAAAAAGCTCAAAAAGTTAGGATTTTGGGCAGACAAGGGCAGAAAAATCAAGGGAGAATTCTTCCTCCTACCTCCTATATAATTCCCATTTCTCCTAACTCCTGACTCCTAACTCCTGACTCCTACCAATACCAAAAGACTTTTTCAGCAAACCCTAGTTATTATCATAAAATTGTCAACAAATATCCAGATCACCGTAAGTTTCCCAGCTATTTAAGAAGAGCAGCCATAGCTGAAGCAATTGGCATTGTTTCTAGTTTTCAAATCCGTTATCGTTCTTGGCAGTCGGGAAATCGTAAAAAACGTACAGCTAAAGCACCAAGACTAACAGCAATGTGTAAAACTTACCCGGCTTTGTATAAAGGTCCTAACAGGGGGACAAGGAGGCATGAGAGCTTTATGTAGTGAGCGATACAGCAGAAATAGATAAAAAAAGGGCTCTTCCGTACTTGTTATGCTAAACTAACAGTTAAAATGCCAGTTTAATAAACATCTCGAAACGAAAGTTTTCCAAATTACGAAATCCATAAGCCGAGCGCTTAATTAGCTTAAGTTTGTTATTAATACCCTCAACGACACCACTGGTTGTTCTATGATCAAAGTAAGCAATTATCTCATCCAGGCATCGGCTAATCGTTTTTTGGCTCTCGGGGAAATATTTTTTCGCTCTTGACAACCAAATCCCCAGTTTCACTAATCCGGTGTACCAATTACTAGTCTTCTCAAAAATTTTTCTGATTTTCTCTTTTAGTTCATCCCACATTCCGCAGGTTAGTTAGCAAAGGAGATAATATTTACGACAAGGAGCACCAAAGAACTTGAGAATCCAACACCGTTCTTCACTGAGGTTGGAAACTTGTTTCAAGCCAGCCATCGTCAATAAATGAATTGACATGAAACATTGAAACACCCAACGCAAAGTAGGAGTGGCAGTTGGCTTACCTAACTGATTTTGGATTGTTTGAGATGCTCGTTTTAAGGATTGACGTAATGCCCTCTGACCCAGGCTGTAAACCAGCATTCCACTTACCCATAACCATGTCTTGATGCAAAGCGCGAGTGGGGGAAACCACGGCAGTTGCTCATGGTTTGTTCGA
>NZ_JAAHHU010001563.1:0-1161 GCF_010672095.1 Moorena sp. SIO3I6
GCAACAGCTGAGAATCAGCTTACCCCCTAATCAGGAATGGGGGCTATTCACGTGAAAACTGCTGTATGCATCTTGTTACTAAATTTAGTAGTCCCTGAATTGAGAGTCTTTCGGAAGCTCGGGATTGACTGAAGACTTTTCACCTTTTACTAGGTTACGCAATCGCGCTCATTTAGACCCCTTTGATACAGAAGACCGAGGTTTACGGTTGCTTGGATCGTCATCCAGCTCCTGGTTTCGATTTTCGTTCATCTCCAGGAATAACTTTTCCAATTCATCCAGACGCCTCTCTACATTGGAGTCAGTCTTAGGTACAGGGGAAACTCCCAGGGATTGAGCAACTCCTTGAATTGCAAGTGCGAGATCAGTAACATTGGGTTGTTTTCTGAGCTTATCAACGGAGGCTTCTACTACTGTTAAACGTTCTTTTACTGAGTCATCGGTTTCCAAACCCTGTCTGAGGAGTCTGTTAATTAACTCTGTAACTGAAATGCCCATCTCTTCAGCCCGCTCTTTCAGGGTTTGTAGTAGGTCTTCAGATAGTCTGAAGCTAACTAGTTTCCTAGACATAACAATTCATTGACATTACCTAGTGATATACGTATTATAGCTTTTTTTGTGAATAGTGATATACGTATTATATCTGGTTAGTGATCAGTAATTACTACTATAATCTGCTTCGTATAACGCAGTTAATCTAAGATATTTAGCGTATTTAAAAAAAAATATTCCCCAAGTAAACCTGTCTGGGTAGTGGCCAAATTTTATATACATTTGATATACATAAGATAGATTTTGTATATTATTTAAGGATTTGTATATCATCTAAGGAGCCGAAATGAAACGTGCGACTCTCAGGGACCATTTTAGAAGAGCGAGAACTCCGATAGCGGTAGTAAGCGCAATACTTGTCGGAGCTAACGCTGGGATTCAGATTTGGCTAAATTTAGATTTAAACAGTCAAATCCAGGATATTATCAACAAAACCTGGGATCATAGTGAGTCTTCTGCTGAGACAAGCAGGAAAGATACGGATCTTCCTGAAGATCTACCTGCTCAACAGTGAAGAAGCTACCTACGGAAATCGGTGACTTGCCCACCCAGTGGCAAAGAGAATGGGTAAATTTGGGTGCATCTCTACCTATGGCCCGTATTTTAGGA
>NZ_JAAHHU010001564.1:0-1161 GCF_010672095.1 Moorena sp. SIO3I6
AGCAATGCTTCGGCGTCGATCTCGAGCTTCTGGCCTTGCGGCACCATGCCGATCACGACCGCCGTGCCGCCGTAGCGCACCATTTCGTAGGCCTGCTCGGAGGTGGCCTTCAGGCCGACCGCTTCGAAGGCATAATCGGCACCGCCGCCGGTGAGCTCGCGAACCGCACCGACGGGGTCGGTGGTTGACTAAAGTAATATCAGCTATCAGCTATCAGCTATCAGCTATCAGCTATCAGGTTAAGCGCACGCTATACCGAACAGCTTTTAAATAAAACAAGCTGTTCACGTAGCGTGAGCTTTTAGCTCACGGCTGACTGCTGACTGCTGACTGCTTACATATAATTTATAATAATCCAAATAATTAAACTGTTTTTGCCCACCCTACAAGCTCAAAAAATCAAAAATTGCTATAATGAAAATTACACCATTACTAACACCTATTGTGGTAGGTTGTATAGTTACTGCTGCTCCGGTAGCCTTGGCGGATAGTCCCTTAACTAGTACTCCTTTTGCTAAGGCATATAAAGATGTTGATATGATTACATATGCCTCGGTTTATGGACTTGATGATAAGGTTTTCCGAAACCTAAGCAATCCTGATATTACCCATGATGTGCGAGCAGCGATTATCAACCAACTTGGGTTTTCTGTTGAGCCAAGCCAGAGGGCTAATCAGTATCTTGAGTATATTGCTCGCAGCCGTAGTCAGCAGCCATCAGCCATTACCCTTGAGATGTTAACAGCAGCAGAAGCACTAGCGCTAGGGTATTTACTAGCGATGGATGACCCTACTTTGGGCGATACTGTTGCAGCAGCCAATCGCTCTAGATGGGGCAGGAGTCTGGGGCAAGTTCAGCAGGCTAATGCTCTATTATTATTAGATGCAGCAGTTGTGAAAGATCCTGAGGATTTCTCTATTGCTTTCATCCGTAGCCTGGTTCGGGCACAAAAGTCATTACGGGCAGGGATTGGGAATTGGTGTGCGGTTTACCAAAATGTTTTTTCGGTATTAAAGGACTTTCCCCGTCAACGAAACATGCGCCCTGAAGCGATTGATATGGTTAACGATTATATTAGAGGCTACCGGAACTATTGTAATACTCGCTCTATTTCTCGATGACATGGCATAAAGTCCCCCTTTTTGGCATAAAGTCCCCCT
>NZ_JAAHHU010001565.1:0-1161 GCF_010672095.1 Moorena sp. SIO3I6
GGATGGCACAATTATTTATGTTGAAGCTACAGAAGATTTAGACATTCCTACGGTATCAAGTCCCCAGGGTAAGCGCAAGAAAAAAATTGCCCATAATGTGCATTGGCTGGATATCGGTTGATCGTGACTCGAAACCCCTAAGAGTTAGTTTGTTGATAATAGTGCCATTTTTTTTATCAATAAGCTACAGCTTATTGATTCTTGCGCTTACCCTGTATGAAGTCCCGTTATCTTTACGTTATTTCCTAACAGTAGAAAAAAAAAAGATAACAACAAGTCATTTTAATCCCCATTATGGGCGTTATTGGTATTTGATTTTGCCTGTTTATACAATAGTTTTAAGCAATGGTTGCAATGCTTACGACCAACATGTACTGTGCTTTCTTGTGTTGACTTTGTTGTGGAACACGGTCAACTCCTAGGACTAGGCCGTATAAAAGCATGAGAGTTGATTGTAGCGACTGATAAATAGTGACCAATGGGAACTGGTTGCTGGTCACTCAGTAACTGAAAAACTTCCTAAATTAACCACCTTAACGGTACATGAAATAAACACTTTAATTTAAACTGCCACTGAAATCTGTTTGCCATCTGGACTAAAAGCGATATCAGTGACACTACCTGTATGACCTTCTAGTGGATGGATTAGTAGACCGGAATCTGTGTCCCATGGAGCATTTAGTAACATGGCTTGTTCTGAAAAAGTGGGATAGTTTCTTCCTTCAGTATCTTCGTTACCTTTACTCTACTTTTTTTTGAAAAAGTGTCTTTTTAGTTTCGCTCCAGCTGCTATATTCTAGACATGTTTCTCCAGCGGCTTTGGCTTCCTCGCTTTTAGGTTCCACAAGGACAGGATGGTGGCGTAATCTATTGCAGGCTAAAGAAAGCCAGGATTGCCAATTGCCTCCGTGCCACAAGCGCACTGTCCCGTCCGATCCACCACTGACAATATATTGACCATTGGGGCTAAAAGCGACTGAAATTACAGAACCTTTATGCCCTAGGAAAGGAAGTCCAATGGAATTACCATTCTTGTCCCACAGCCGTAGTGTGCTGTCCTCTCCACCACTAACAATGTACTGACTATCAGGACTAAAGGCGACCGAATTGACAGAATCCTCATGCCCTTGGAAAGGAGATCCCATAGAATTACCTTGTTTA
>NZ_JAAHHU010001566.1:0-1160 GCF_010672095.1 Moorena sp. SIO3I6
CTGAAATTTTACCACGGACGCTAACCATAAACCGACCTTTCTCAGATTTATCATAGGATACCAGTGTGACTGCCCCTGCTTTGACCATGGCATCTGCTGCGGCTAGTACCCCTGGGAAACCTAGGGTCTCAATAGTTCCAACTGCTGCTGGCATTTTGTTCTACTCCGGTCAACACGAAAATTGGGTTAAATCTGATTGTACTGGAGTTATTAGGGAAAATATATCCTGGCTTGCCTAAAATGTTAACATTTAAAATTTAAACTATAAAATATTGAAATTTAACAATAAAATTTAACAATTAATAGAAGTTGAGTTTGGTTAGTTTTTTTAGGCTCTTGCGCACCTGTTTTTCTTTCTCCTGGAGTTCAGTAATCAGTTTTTGATTATAGGGTTCGATAATCCCTGATTCAGTTTCTGAATTTTTCCAAAGTTTACGGGCTAGTTGGAAACATAACTGACATCGTTCCAAATTTCTCAAAATTGAAGGAGTAAATTGAGCCAACAGTTCTTCATCTTCTTTGGTAAACCCCTTTAGATCGATTCTTTCATACAAGTCATCGTTTGGATGACTATTGGGTTTTAATTTATTAATTAATTGTACCACAGCAATTAAATTTTTTTGCTGATTCAACACGGGCCAAGCTAGCATAGTATAGGTTCGGTAACCGGTAATTTTGTCGATTCTTTTCGCTTCTTCAGAACGTGGGTCGTCATAGACATCAAAGGGAACATTAATAATACTTAAGGAGGTAACAGCTGCACCAGCAATTCCTTTATTTGCTGGAATATCAATGACTAGGGAGCCACCTTGACCATCATCAGCGTCAATGGAACCGAGTATATTACTGTGCTGATCCAGTAAAAAAATACTGGTACGGTCTGCTTTTAGTATGTTTCCCGCTTTTCGAGTCAGGCGAGTTAACATTTCTTTGAGGGTGTCCACTAACTCCCCTAAAGCGTCATCAACGGTGTTCACCTCTTCGATAAGTTTTGGTTTTGCGTTCCCGTAGCGTGGCCGTAGACCAATTGCATCACTGGTATCTACGGTATCTACTTCACTGGTATCTACTTGAATCTCTGAGGATTTCACCGGAGTTTCCAGTAACTCTAAACCAGCAATTTCTCGCCAGTTTAAGTGCAATGCTTGACAAATTTCAGT
>NZ_JAAHHU010001567.1:0-1160 GCF_010672095.1 Moorena sp. SIO3I6
TAGGATAATGACTGGAAAGATAACACACCAGAAAACTTTCAATGGCAGAGTTTAGTTGGTGATTTAGGTGTAAAACCAGAGCAAGTTTGGGTGGGAACAAACCTAACTGGTAACAACCAATCTGGGGCAACATTATCGATTTTGAAAGAGGAGAGAAAAATTACCTTTGATAACCAGGGAGTTATAAAAAATGCACAAATTGACTCAGAGGAATTTGGCTTAGCTATCGTAGTCGCTGTTCCGAATTCTAAGGAGAAAGACAACCCTATTGAAGCTACCCAGCGATGTGTAAAAATAAAAACTATCTTGGGTGCCCTAGAAACTGACAGAAAAGGGGGATGTCCTTCTTCAACATAGTGCTGAGTGGGTTAGAAAGGAAAAAGGTCAAACTTCAATCAGGGTGATAGTCGATGCGATTCAATAGCCAACAGGGCGATCAATCCCGAGGTGATGCGATTGCGCTACGCGCACGCTGCGCGATCGCTGGATTCACTCTACTGGAAACTATTCTGATAGTGTTGGTCGTTGGGCTATTGGCTGCGATCGCAACCCCCAGCTGGCTCACCTTTATCAATCATCTGCAGCTCAACATTGCCCAAGACGAAATTTACCGAGCCATGCGGATTGCCCAAAGCAACGCCAAACGAGACAAAGACATCTGGCAAACTAGCTTTCGAGAAAAAGATGGCATTGTCCAGTGGTCAATTCACCCAGCTATGGGAAAAACATGCATTTTAGATCAAGTCCATTGGCATAGCCTTAGCTCTACCATCGCCATCTACAAAGACAAAAATAAGAAAGGTAAATCCGAGACTACCCTAGCCAAACCAAAGGGAGACTGTTCAAATACTGGAGTATGGCGAGTCCAGTTTAACTACAAAGGAAACACCAACGGACAATTGGGACAAATCACCCTAATCACCAAGAACAATAGCACCACTCAACGTTGTGTTTACGTATCCACCCTAATCGGAGCCCTGCGCAAGGGTAGATATCATCCTAAACCGAATAACAGTAAGAAGTATTGTTATTGAGGGAATCGGGAATCGGGAATCGGGAATCGGGAATCGGGAATCGGGAATCGGGAATCGGGAATCGGGAATCGGGAATCGGGAATCGGGAATCGGGAATCGGGAATCGGGAATCGGGAATCGGGAATC
>NZ_JAAHHU010001568.1:0-1160 GCF_010672095.1 Moorena sp. SIO3I6
AGATATGAATAGGACGCCGTGTAATGTGGGAATACATATAGAATTACTAGAGTTTAGTGATCCACAGGTGAAGAGACTTGCCCAGGGTTATGGTTTGACCTTGTCTGTGGATTCAGTAACGAAACTGATGGCAATGGTGGGGGGACATCCTGATTTATTGTCCCAAGGGTTTGATTATCTCAAGAATCACCAACCAGCCGAGAAAACCCTCGATACCATTTTGGCTAATGCCCCCACAGAAGCCGGAATTTATGGCAGTCATCTGTACTTACTGTTAACTAGTATTCAAAAGCATCCCAAATTGCTGGAAGCGATTAAACTATTACTTAGTACAACCAACCCAGTGCGCCTGGATGCTACTATCACTCGCAAGTTGGAAAGTATGGGATTGGTGCAGCGCCATGGCAATGATTGTAGTTTGATATCTAATTTGTATCGTCAGTATTTTAGCGATCGCATTTTAGGAAGTAGGGAGTCGGGAGTCGGGAATCGGGAGTCGGGAGTCGGGAGCAACAATGAACAATGAAGAATCAACAATCTACAAAGTTGGGGGTAGTTTAGCTTACGATGAACCCACTTATGTGAAGCGACAAGCTGATCATGATCTTTTTCAGGCATTGATGGCTGGGGAGTTTTGTTATGTGCTCAATTCCCGACAGATGGGTAAGTCCAGTTTGCGGGTACGAACCATGGAAAAGCTAACAAAGGCGGGAGTAGCTTGTGCCTCTATTGATGTTACCAGGATTGGCAATGAAGTAACGTCACAGCAGTGGTATGGCAGTTTGATTAGAAGTCTTGCTAAGAGTTTTAAATTGAAGGGAAAAATCAAGATAATTCCATGGTTAAAAGAGCGTGATAGATTCTCCCCAGTGCAGTGGTTAGATGAGTTTATTGAGTCGGTTATCCTAGACGAATTAAGTCAACCGATTGTTATTTTTATCGATGAAATTGATAGTATAATTAAAGTTAAATTTAAAGATGATTTTTTTGCATTAATTAGGGCGTGTTACAATCAAAGAGCCGAAAATCCAGCATACAATCGTCTAAGGTTTTGTTTGCTGGGGGTGGCAACTCCCGCAGATTTAATTCAGGATAAACAACGCACCCCGTTTAATAATGGTCGGGATATTCGCTTGACTGGGTTTACTTTTCAGGAAGCC
>NZ_JAAHHU010001569.1:0-1159 GCF_010672095.1 Moorena sp. SIO3I6
TGTCTTTTTCCTTTGAATGATATTTTCGCAAATGCTCTTTCCCAAGCTGCTTTTCAAAGAATACATCAAGCTGAAATAGGGATATATCGCTCTTCTTTAAAAATTACTTCTTAATTCTTAATTCTTAATTCTTAATTCTTGATCACTGAAGAACTATAGCTTTCAAGAATATCGATACAATTTGCGATCGCACCCAAATGAGCAATTTCATAACCATGGGTATTTTGGGTAGGAAAACTCAAGCAAGCAGCACGAGCAACATGACCAAACTTCATGGCGATGGAAGCATCAGAGCCAAAACCATCAATAACCGCCAACTGAATCGGGACTTCACAACGTTCTGCCGCTTCTCCCAATTCCCGATTTAACCCTTCATCGTAGATGCCATAATTATCTTGAGAGAGCAATACTGGTGCTGGTCCATCTTCGATAGGGTACTCCCCAGACAAGGGACAAATTTCCAGAGCAATCAAAGCATCTAGAGATTTATTCTGGGTAAAATACAAAGCCCCAATTGCCCCTACTTCCTCCTTTGCTGATGCCACCAAATACGTATCAACTGCTGGAGTTTTCAACCGTTGGGCTAAAGTTAGCAAAATCGCCACCGATGCCTTATTATCCAGGGTATAGCTAGCAATATAATCCTTAAGCCGCACAGGTCTCTTACGATGTTTACCAACCACCATACGACTGCCTGGACGCACCCCAGCCTCTGCCAATTCTGTAGTACTACATTTGGTTTCAATCCAGGCATCTTCCCAACGTAGAGGAGTATCATGCTGCAACGCTTTTTGGGGAGATTCATGGGAAACATGACGTGAGCCAAAGGAAAGAATACCGCTAATGGTATAGTTATCCCCCAACAGATCCACCACACCCTCACCATAAACCCAAGGAAAAGAACCCCCCAAGCGGCGCACTTCCACCCGTCCTGCGTCACCAATCCGTTTAACAATGCCACCAATTTCATCTTTATGAGCAGTAATCGCAATGGGACTGGCACCAGCATCCTTACCAGGGATTTTAGCAATGACATTTCCCGCCCGATCCTGCCAAGTTTCCACCCCTAAAGCTTGAAACCGATGCAGTAACAATTGGTCAATTTCCCCTTCCGCACCACTAGGGGAATGGTGCATAACTAACTCTTCTATGGTTTTGA